>CANRGB010000039.1 GCA_947630005.1 uncultured Lachnospiraceae bacterium | reverse complement strand
GTGGATATAGGCGTGCATATCGCGCAGATAGGCAGGGATATTTTCAGAAGGGACCGGATCCTGCGGGAGGACGGACAAGCAAACATCCGATAGGATCTGCGTGAGAAGGCTGTGCATCCGGATCAGAGAGACGGCGCCGATCCCGGCGGGAAACGCTCCCAGTTTTTCTACAGCCGAGGCGATCGTGGGGGCTTCGGTTTTCTCCGCCATATAAAATGTATCCAGAAAAGGAAGAAAGCAGGGCAGATCGGGGCCTGCGATAAAAAACAGGCGGAAAGACCATGGCAGCAGCATGGACTGCAGGCGGCATGGAGCGGAGCCGCCGGAAATTAAAATGTCGCCGTCTTTTATAATTCGGACTGAACCATCTGCAGCCTGTCCCGGAGTCTGGAGAAGCTTTCTTTCGGAATGCAGCGATGAAACCGGTTTATTCAGAGTTGGCCATTTGTTCCTTTGTGTAGATGGATTCGGCTCATCCAGCGTCAGCTGTCCGCCTCCGCGCAGGGACTCCAGGAGGAACAGTCCGTCAAAGGGCAGGATGGAGACGGCAAACGGTGTAGACTTGTCCACCGGGCCGCCGCCGACTAAATGCAGATAACGCTCCGGCTGTATGGAAACAGGAAGGGTCGTCTGGTCATGATGGAAGCGTTCTGCCTGTACAGAAGCCGGGAAGTCCGGATCATTTTGAAAGCGGTCCGGAATCCTGCAGTCGTACTGGTATCGGATCGGGAGAAATTCCTGCGCAGAGCACAGAGTATCCGCTATTTTCACGGGGACAAGTGCGTTCTTTATCACATCGTATAATTCGGCCATAAATTCCTCCTGTTCGTAATCCCCAGAATTTCTCTGTATCTATGGGCCGTGATCAAAATCGGCACTTTGCGATACAGAAAATCTTCTGCTGAAGACTTTTACGTATAGTTCGCGCCGCATCTGGTATTAAGTGTGGGACAGCGATGCTATTAAATTAATTTAATCTCTTAAATCAGATTTTATTGTTTTTTATTATACTGTTTCAGGGAAAAAGATAAAGGTAAAATATGCATAGTTTAATTGGTTAAAAAGTAGGATATTTTTACAAAAACGGGGAAAATAACAAAATAGAAAGATAAAAAACAAGAATCGGTGATTACAAACGAAAATTTCGGTGATATAGTTCATTTAAAGTAAAAAAGCAACTAAATAACTTAAATTAATTAAAGGAGGAAGAACATGAAACTGAAGAAGAGTGTAGTAACAGGGCTGGCGGCAGCGGCTGTCTCTATGGTGGTTTTCGGCGGAAACGCTCTGGCGGCGGAACTTCCGGCGTTCAACGAGCTGAACATTGACGATTATGCGGATCTGACAGCGGACATCAAGATCCTGACGGACCGCACGGATATCGTGGATACGGTATATGCGGGTTACGCGGAGCAGTTTACCGAGAGATTCCCGAACATCCATGTTACTTATGAAGCAGTGACCGATTATGCTGAGGCGGTAACGCTCCGCCTGACAAACGGCGACTGGGGCGACATCTGCTTTATCCCGGATACGGTTGAGAAGACCGAGCTTTCCACTTATTTCGTGCCGCTGGGCGATTACGACGCGATGGATGAGATCTACTATAATATGAACGCGCAGACAGACGGAGACAAGGTGTACGGTATTCCGAACGGCGGAAATACGCCTGGTATCCTGATCAACAAGAATGTTTGGGCAGATGCGGGAATCACAGAGTATCCGACGACGCCGGATGAGTTTATCGAGGATCTGCAGAAGATCAAGGACAACACGGACGCAATACCGCTGTACACGAACTTTGCGGACGGCTGGCCTCTGGGACAGTGGACAGGCTACATCGGAATCCCGTCTAATGCGGATCCGGATTACGCGGAGAATGTTATGCCGCATAAGCAGAATCCGTTCGCAAAGCCGGATGACGGTATGTACGGACCATACGCACTGTTCTATATGCTGTATGAGCCGGTTGCACGCGGACTTGTAGAGGAAGACCCGGCTTCCACTGACTGGGAGAGCTCCAAGGCGAGAATCGGCAGCGGCGAGATCGCGACAATGGTGCTGCAGAGCTGGGCGATCAACCAGTGCAAGGATCTGGCGGAAGATCCGGATGCGATCGATTATATCCCGATGCCGATCACGGTGAACGGCGTGCAGGCGCTTCTTGTAAATTCCAACTACTGCTACGGCATCAACTGCAACGCGAGCGAAGACAATCAGCTGGCATCCATGGTCTATGTGAAGTGGCTGATCGAGGAATCCCCAATCATGGCGGACGAGGGAAATATCCCGGAGCGCAAGGATCAGGAAGTGCCGGACAGCCTGGCAAACTTTGACGGCCTTGAGATGATGACGAACGCGAAAGAAGAGGAGCCTGGTCTGAAGAATGAGGTTGCGAACGAGTCGGAAGTCCTGACGGACGCGAATGTCGCGAAAGTTGTGGAGGGTGCGCTCTCTGGCAAGCCGTTCGACGATATCATGAACGAGTGGAACGAGAGATGGACAGAGGCCCAGGACTATGTGGGCGTGGAAGTCACAGAGTAGCAAAAACCTGTGCGGGCAGGAGGGAAAAAACAACCTCCTGCTCGATTACAACAGCGTTTTGCAGATTCCAGGAGGTGGAAAAATGAATCAGCAATCTGTTTCCGGGTCATCTTCCTTTAAGCAGTGGTTTCTGAAGCGCGATGTGCAGCGCGTTCTTGTCATTGTCACGTTTATGGCCGTGCCGCTGCTTCTGCTGCTTATGTTCACATATATTCCATTTGCGAAAATGATCCAGTTTTCTTTCTATAATATGAAGTACATAGGCGAGCGCCGGTTTGTCGGTCTTGCCAATTACCGCAGAGTGTTCCAGAATAAGGAACTGTTTGGGTCGCTTCTGGTCAGCCTTTATTACATGGGCGGCGGCGTTGTGCAGCTTGCGCTTGCCCTGCTGTTCGCGAGTCTGTTTGTGTTTAAGGTAAAGGGAGAGGCGGTATTCAAGGCCGCGATGTTTTTCCCGTATCTGATCTGCGGTATCGCGATCGGCTTTATCTTTAAATTCTTCTATTTTCATGGCTATGTTCTGGACACGATCCTTCAGCTTTTCGGCTGGAAACTGGAAGATCTTCCGCTGTGGCTGCAGGACACGAAGATCAACAATGTTGCTCTGGCTGCGACCTCAGTCTGGAGGTATACCGGACAGAATGTGATCCTGTTTCTGGGCGCGATGATGTCCGTGGATTCGGATTTGTATGAGGCGGCGGCTCTGGACGGCTGCAACCGCTGGCAGCAGTTCCGCTATATCATTCTGCCGAGCATCAAGTCGATTATCGTGCTGAACATCATTCTCTGTGTCAGCGGCTGTCTCTCCGCATTTGAGCCGCCTTACGTTATCACGAACGGAAGTTTCGGGACGGCGACGTATTTTGTGCAGATGAACTCCGTGGCGCATGAGACGCAGAAGGTCGGACTCGCTAGTGCGATGGCGATTGTTCTGCTTGCGCTGATCATTCTTTGTACGATCGGCCAGAGGCTGTTCTTTAAATACGTCTTCAATAATGGAACGGAGGACGAATCGAAAAGTGCGGCAAGGGCCAGGAAGAAAGCGGAGAAAGCGCAGAAAAGAAAGGGGGCCAGGGCATGATTCAGTTAAAAAAGTCTTTTTTGGGAACGGTTTTTGATGTGCTGAAGTATGTGATGCTGACGCTTGCCTCTCTGATTGCGGTTATTCCCGTTGCGGTCTGTGTATTCACCGCGTTCAAGACAGAGGAAGAGTACACGCACGGCTCGGTTCTGGAGCTGCCCAAGTCTTTTGCCTACCTGGAAAACTTTAAGGAGGCAATCGTGAAGGCGAACATGCTGCAGTGTTTCCTGAATACGATCCTTGTGCTGATCGTTGTCCTTGTGTGTTCTGTCTTCATCAGCGCCATGCTGGCGTATGTGCTGAACCGGTTTACTTTCCCGGGAAGAAACATGATCGAGAGCCTGTTTCTGTTCGCGTCACTGCTTCCGGGCATTGCGATGCAGGTCACGATCTACCAGATCATGTATTCTCTCGGCCTGATCAATCATCTGTACGGCTACATGATCGTGCTGATGGGAACGGATATCATATCCATTTACCTGTTCCTGCAGTTTTTTGAGAATCTTCCGGTTTCGCTGGATGAGTCCGCGACGATGGACGGATGCACGTATTTCGGCGTATTTTTCCGGATTCTCTTCCCGCTCTTAAAGCCGGCGATCATGACGACCGTGGTGTTAAAGGGCGTGAGCGTTTACAATGAGTATTACGCGTCCAACCTGTACCTGCAGAGGCCGGAGCTCCGCACGATCTCCACGGCGCTGTATACGTTCACAGGGCCTTATGGGAGCAAGTACAACTATATCTGCGCAGGCGTGCTGATCACGATCATCCCGCTTCTGGTGTTCTTCCTGATCTTCCAGAAACAGGTGTACAGCGGCATGGCGGCAGGCGCGGTCAAGGGCTGACGATCACAGGGGGGCGATGTTATGTTTGTGCGCAGATGGATCCGGGATATCCGGACCGCGACAAAGAATATGGGTCCGGCTGACCGGGCGGAATACATCGCGGAGTATTACTGGTATCACATTCTGCTCGCCTTTCTGGTGATCGGATTGCTGGCGCTGATCGTATATCATGTTACAGCAGGCAGGCGGGTGGTTTCATTCGCCTGCATTATTGTGAATGAGACAGTGGATTACGAGAGAGACAGCGCCCTGTCCGGTGAATTTGCCGAGGCTCTGAATCTGGATCCGGACAGGGTGCGCGTGGATTCCGATTATCGCATCAGTTACACAGGCCATGAGCAGAAGGGGAACAATGAGAGCGACTATGAGAAATTTTTCTTTGGATGGTCAGAGGGGGAACTGGACGCGATAGTCCTTCCGGAAAGCTTTCTTTCCTACTGTGAAGAAGTGGGAGGGGAGCTGAGAGCTGTCTCGGAAGATGGAGCTGTCAGTATCCCGCTTCGCAAAACAAAGCTTCAGGGCAGAATCAGGGATGATGGGAACGATCCGATGGTGATCGTGTTTCCGGCCGATGGGCTGCATGAGGAGGAGACGGCAGCGTTCGCGGAATATATATGGGAAGGCTGACAGGCAGCTTAGGATATCTGTCAGCAAATCCCGGAACAGGATTCAGGGGAAAGCTGTTGTGCCTGTCTCCGGTGCGGAGAATGGAACAGAAGTCAGAAAATGCGGCAAAAGAGTACCGGAAAATGGAGGGACAGACTATGAAATCAGCGTTTAACATTGACAATCCGTTTTTTGCTTTGATGGGCAGGCTGGCAGATTATGTTATTTTGAACCTCCTGTTTCTGCTGACAGCCTGCCCGGTTATTACGATCGGAACAGCCCTGTGCGCGATGCACGAAGTTCTTCCGAAAATGGCGGAAGGCACGGAGGGATCGCTGTACCGCACCTACATGCAGGCATTCATCCGAAACTTCCGGCGCACGGTGCCTGTGTGGATGATTCTGCTGGTCACGGGTGTGGTTCTGGTATTTGACGTGACGATCGCCGCGGATTCTCTGGGCAGTATGCAGAAGATAATCCTGCCGATAATCGGAAGCCTGCTGATCTTCTGGCTGCTGATTTTTTCCTGGGTTTTTCTGATGGAGAATGAGCCCAGAATCAGGCAGTCTGCTGACTTTGGAGAAAAGCAGGGAACAGATGCTGAAATGGGCATCAGGCGAAAAGATGTTTCCGGAGAAAAGCCGGACGCTGATTTTGCAGGCAGGGTGCGGCACGGAAGAAAAATCGGGATCCGGGGACAGATAAAAGCAGCTCTCTTTGCGGCGGTAACGCATCTGCCGCAGACACTTCTGATGATCATTCTGGAGGTTTTCCCTATATTCTGTTATATTTTTGCGATCCGCTTCTTTCTGGGCATCGTCCTGCCGTTCTATGTCTGCATAGGGTTTTCGCTGAGCGCGGCTTTGTGCAGCATACTGGCCGGACGGACGAAAATCAGGCCGGACAGATCCAATGAAGATGACCCGGAAGGTGAGGCGGACTGGTCGGATGAAGCAAAAAAAGATGCGAAATTACCGAGCGCAGATTGAACTAATGAGGAAGTGGTGTTATGAAATACAAAATTTTAAATGCTCCTGCCGTGCCAAACATGCCGTGGCAGGATCGCCCCGCCAAGGATAAAAGCGGCCTTCCGCTCTGGCGGTACAGTGAAAATCCGATCGTCGGGCGCAATCCGTCCGAAGGGGTGGCGCGCATCTTTAACAGCGCCGTGGCGCCTTACGGGGATTCTTTTATCGGCGTGTTTCGCGGGGAGCAGACAAACGGGATCCCGTATATCTACCTTGGAAGGAGCCGGGATGCCATCCATTGGGAGTTTGATGAGGAGAAGATCCCGTTCAAGGATGAAGATGGAAATGATTTCATGCCGGGATACGCCTACGATCCGCGTCTGGTGAAGGTGGAGGATACCTGGTATGTCATCTGGTGCCAGGATTTCTACGGCGCGTCGATCGGCGTCGCAAAGACGCAGGATTTTAAAGCATTTACGAGGATTGAGAACCCGTTTATCCCGTTCAACCGGAACGCGGTTCTGTTTCCGAGAAAGGTGAACGGCAGATATCTGATGCTTTCCCGCCCGAGCGACAGCGGCCACACGCCGTTTGGCGATATCTTCCTGTCGGAGAGCCCGGACATGACCTACTGGGGCAGACACCGCCATGTGCTGGGAAAGAGTGACAACTGGTGGGAGAACGTGAAGGTCGGGGGCGGCGCGGCCCCGATTGAGACGAGCGAGGGCTGGCTGCTCTTTTACCACGGAGTGACAGGCACCTGCAACGGCTACGTCTACAGCATCGGCGGGGCAATCCTGGATATTGATCAGCCGTCGGTTGTGAAATACCGCTGCCAAACGTTCCTGCTGACACCCCAGGAGTGGTATGAGGAACGCGGCTTTGTGCCGAACGTCACGTTCCCCTGCGCGACAATCCATGACGCGCAGACCGGGAGGATCGCCGTCTACTACGGATGCGCGGACACGTATGTGGGACTCGCGTTTACGACGGCGGACGAGGTGGTGGATTACATTAAGGAGAACAGCAGCGTGAGTGCGGCGGACACGGAGATTGGAAGAAGGTAAACGGAAAAAGTGAACTTCCAGGCGATTACTGACATGGAATCCAGGAGGATGTGAAATGCTTCATGAACGTTATTATATAGAGAAGGAAAAGGTGGAAAACCTGATTGCGAGGAAAAACCAGAAAACGGATTTTTATAACGGGATCTACGACCGCTGCCGCTATCCTGTGCTGACCAGGGAGTTTGTGCCGGTACACTGGCGCTATGACCTGGATGCGGAGACAAATCCATATTTTCAGGAACGGCTTGGAATTAACGCGGTGATGAATTCCGGAGCCATTTATCTGAACGGAAAATACTGCCTGGTCGTCCGGGTAGAAGGGAATGACCGGAAGTCCTTTTTCGCCGTCGCGGAGAGCGATACGGGGATCGACGGTTTCCGGTTCCGGGATTATCCGGTGATACTTCCTGATACCTGCCCGGAGGAGACGAACGTGTACGACATGCGGCTCACGCAGCATGAGGACGGGTGGATCTACGGGGTGTTCTGCTCGGAGAGCAAGGATAAGGAAGATCCGGATCTGTCGGCGGCGGTCGCGGCAGCAGGGATTGTGAGGACAAAGGATCTGGAGCATTGGGAGCGTCTGGACAATCTGAAAACATTGCACTCGCCGCAGCAGAGGAATGTGGCCCTGCATCCGGAGTTTGTGGACGGGAAGTACGCGTTCTATACGCGGCCGATGGACGGCTTTATCGACACCGGAAGCGGCGGAGGGATCGGGTTCGGCCTCTGTGAAGACATCGAACATGCGGTGATTGATGAGGAGAAGATTATCAGCCGGAGGATCTACCACACGCTGACGGAGTCCAAGAACGGGGCGGGAGCTGTACCGATTAAGGGAAAGAAATGTTGGATCCATATCGCGCACGGGGTGCGGAACACGGCGGCGGGCCTGAGGTACGTGCTGTATGCGTTTGGGACGGACCTGAAAGATCCGTCGAAGGTGATTGCGGCTCCGTCCGGGGTATTTCTTGTGCCGCTGGGTGAAGAGCGCGTGGGAGACGTATCGAATGTGGTGTTTACAAACGGGGCGATCGCGCGGGAGAACGGGGATGTTTACCTGTACTATGCCTCCTGTGACACAAGGATGCATGTGGCGGCGACGACGATCGATAAGCTGGAGGATTACCTGTTCCACACCCCGGAGGACGCGCTGCGCTCGTCGGACTGCGTGAAGCAGAGATGTGAGCTGATCTGCAGAAACCTGGAATTTTTGGAGAATACAGTATGAGCATTTTAAAGTTAAAACCGGCCTGCAAGGATTACCTCTGGGGAGGCCATCGTCTGGCGGAAGAGTACGGGATCGAATATGACGGGGAGGTTCTTGCGGAAGCCTGGGAGCTCTCCTGCCACCCGGACGGGCCTTCTGTGATCGAGAACGGTGAATATAAAGGAAAAACTCTGCAGGAGTATATTGACGGTGAGGGAAGGGAAGTGCTGGGAACCCATTGCAGAAGGTTTCGCGATTTCCCGATTCTGACCAAATTTATCGATGCCAGAGATAATTTGTCCGTGCAGGTGCATCCCGGCAATGGTTTTGCCCTGCAAAATGAAAATCAGTACGGGAAGACCGAAATGTGGTATGTCCTGGATGCGTGCGAGGGCGCTTATCTGTATTACGGCTTCCGGCAGGAGATCTCAAAGGAGGAGTTTGCGAGACGAATCCGGGAGAACACACTTCTGGAAGTTCTTAACGCGGTTCCGGTGAAAAAAGGCGACGCGCTGTTTATCGAATCAGGAACTCTCCACGCGATCGGGAAAGGGATTCTGATCGCGGAAATCCAGCAGAATTCCAATGTGACCTACCGCGTCTATGATTATGGACGGGTGGGGAAGGACGGTAAAAAGCGAGACCTGCATATCGAGAAGGCGCTGGCTGTGACGAACCGCGTCCCGATTGTCAGAAGCGGCAGTCAGTATCCGCATGTCGCGGACTGCGACTACTTTACGGTGGATAAGCTGAATCTTGACGGAAGACTGACCTGCCGGATGCAGGGAACGGTTTATGACACCTCGTTCCTGAGTATCCTGATTCTGGACGGAAATGGAACGATCAGCTGCCATGGGGAAAGCCTGCCTTATCGGAAGGGAGACAGTATTTTTATCGCGGCGGGAAGCGGCGACTGGCAGATTGAGGGAGTCTGCGATGCATTGCTGACGACGATCCGCGAAAAGGCCAGTCCTGTCCGTGTGGGGATTACCATCGGCAGTCAGGAGACGCAGATCGGACTGGTGGACGACCGGCAGCATCTGATGGCGATGAAAAAATTTCCGACTTGTCCCAGACGTCCCGCGCCGGAAGTGATCGATGAGGTGGCCGAAAAAACGCTGGATCTGCTGGAGGAACAGCAGATTCCTCTGGATCAGTGTATCGGAGTGGGTGTGGGAGTACCCGGAACTATTGACCGCCGAAGAGGGACCGTGCTTTATTCGAATAATATAAAATGGGAAGACGTGCCTCTGGCGAAGATGCTGGGAAGCGTTATTCCCTGCCCGGTGCGCATTGCGAACGACGCGGACTGTGCCGCGCTGGGAGAGGCGGTGGCCGGAGCGGGAAAGGAATACTCAGATGTGGCCATGTTCACGCTCGGAGCAGGAGTCGGCGGAGGAATTATTCTGAACGGTCAGGTCTTTGAAGGCGGAATTATGGGAGGAAGCGAGGTCGGTCATCAGGTGATCCGGGTGAACGGAAGACTGTGTACCTGCGGCAGAAAGGGATGCCTGGAGGCTTATGTTTCCGTACCGGCGCTCCTTAAGGCGGCGGCGCAGGCCGCCGGAAAGGAACTCTCTTTGGAGGAAATTTTCCGGATAGCCAGACAGGGAGATATTGCAGTGCAGGAGGTCGTGGAGCAGTATGAACAGATGTTAGGCACCGGCGTTGTGAATATTGTTAATATGTTCCGGCCGCAGCTTATTCTGCTGGGAGGCGTAATGTCTGCGTTTGCCGCGGATATGATTGAGCCGATTCGTGAGATGATGGCGGCGGACTGTTTCGGAGGCGCTCACGGCATGATTCCGGAAATTGCGGTCGCTGAGCTGGGAAGCCGCGCGGGAATGATCGGGGCCGCGAATCTGTAAGAGAATTTTTATGGCCTGCCGCAGCAGGGCAGTGCCGTAAATAAATCAGGAGAGGAGATTTTCATGGGAATTCGTTTTGACGAAACTTCCGGGCTGTTCTGCCTGGAAACAAAAACGACCAGCTATGTGATCGGGATCGCGGACGGAGCGTACGTCGGCCACGTTTATTATGGAAGAAAACTGAAAAATTATAATGGAATAGAGGGGCTTTTGCGGACGCAGGAGCCTCCGTTTGTACCCTCCGTGAATCTGCGCGAGAAGGGTTCGTTTATGGATGCGTTTCCGTGGGAGTACCCTGTCTGGGGAGTCGGAGATTACCGGGATTCCTGCCTGATGGTTCGGACGCAGCGCGGACATCGGGCATGTGAGCCTGTGTATACCGGATATCGGATACTGGATGGGAAGCCGGCGCTTGAGGGACTTCCTTCGACGTTTGAAAGGAAGCCTTCTCATTTTGCAGGACACACACTGCAGCAGGGGAAATCTGGAGAATCTGAGTTCGCGGGCAGAGAAACAGTCCTGGTGCGGGGGAAAACCGGCGCTGTGGGCGGAGAAACAGTCATGAAGCATGAGAAATCCGGTTCCACAGATGAGAACAGCCGTGCCTGGACACTGGAGATTGACTGCATAGATTCCTGTATCGGTCTTAAGGTTGTTTTAAGCTACAGTGTGTTTGAAGACTCGGACGCGGTGATCCGCAGTGTTCGGCTGGTCAATGAGGGGACGGAGCCGCTGTACATTGAGAGGGTGTTAAGCGCCGGATTCGATTTTGATATGGGCGGCCGCGGTTTTGAGATGCTGACGCTGACCGGTTCCTGGGCGCGGGAGCGCCGTCTGACGCGCTGTCCTGTCACATACGGAAGACATGCGGCAGGTTCCGTGCGCGGCATGTCCAGTCACCAGGAGCATCCGTTTCTCGCGCTGACGACACCCGGCGTCACGCAGGAAGAAGGCGAAGTATACGCGATGCATTTTGTCTATTCCGGAAATTTTCTGGCGTTCGCACAGCAGGATCAGCACGAGACGGTGCGGATAGCGATGGGGATTCATCCGGATGGTTTTGAGTGGATGCTGGAATCGGGAGAAACTTTTCAGGCGCCGGAGGTGGTGTGCGTCTATTCGGACGAAGGACTTGGAAAGATGAGCCGCACCTTCCACGACCTGTACCGGTCGCATCTGATTCGCAGCCGGTATCTGCACAGGAAGCGTCCGGTTCTGCTCAACTGCTGGGAAGCGGTGTATTTCGATTTTGACGAGGAAAAAATTGTCAGTATTGCGCATGAGGCAGCGAAAGAAGGAATTGAGCTGCTGGTACTCGATGACGGCTGGTTTGGCCATCGCGACAGCGACGACAGTTCGCTCGGAGACTGGGAGGCGGACCGCAGGAAACTTCCGGGCGGGCTGAAATCACTTTCCGAAAAGGTCAGGGCGGAAGGGCTGTCGTTTGGTCTCTGGTTTGAACCGGAGATGGTTTCGCCGGATTCAGACCTGTATCGTACGCATCCGGACTGGGCGCTTCAGATTCCGGACCGTACAGCTGCCTTGAGCCGCGCGCAGTACGTTCTGGATCTGTCGAGGCAGGATGTTGTCGATTACGTCTGCGAATCGGTTGCCCGCGTTCTGCGCAGCGCTGATATTTCTTATTTGAAATGGGATGTGAACCGCCAGCTCACGGATGTCGGCAGCTGTGCGCTTCCGGCCGTGCGGCAGGGAGAATTGTTCCATCGGCAGGTACTGGGCGTTTATCAGCTGCAGGAGCGCCTGGTGACGGAGTTTCCGGATCTTCTGCTTGAGAACTGCTGCAGCGGAGGCGGGCGCTTTGATCCGGGAATGCTGTACTACAGCCCGCAGATCTGGTGTTCCGACGACACGGACGCGGTCGAACGTCTGGCGATCCAGGAAGGAACCGCGCTTTTGTATCCTCTTTCCTGCATCGGTTCTCATGTCAGCGCCTGTCCGAATCATATGGTGGGCCGCATGACGCCGCTTGAAACAAGAGGATATGCGGCTCTTGCCGGGACATTTGGCTATGAGCTGGATGTCACAAAGCTGACGGAGGAAGAGAAACAGACTGTACGGGAACAGATCCGGATGTATCACACATACGCTGACCTGATTCGGGAAGGGGATTACTACCGCATTGCTTCCTGGCAGGAAAATCACAGATATGACTGCTGGATGGCTGCGGCAAAGGATAAAAGTGAGGCGCTTCTGACCTGTGTTCAGGTACTTGCCGAGGCAAACAGAAGAAGCCTCCGGATCTGTCTGAAAGGTCTGGATCCGGAGGCGGATTATCAGATAAATTTTGTGGGAAAAACGTTGCTGCCATGTGAGTGTCGGGAGGAGGCGGAAATGGGTGAGTCAGCCGTCCGATCGGAAAAAAATAAACTGCTTGAAATAAGCCCGGAAGAAAAAAAACCATTCAGATCAGACAGATTTCCAAGAACCGGAAAGATTTTTGGAGGAGCGGCGCTGATGTACGGTGGTCTTCTGATTCCTCGTGCCAGACGGGATTTTGAAGCGGTGATGATACATTTCCGGCTTTGTGCCGAACGTCACCTTCCCCTGTGCGGCGATTCATGACGCGCAGGCCGGCGTAAGGAGATTAACTGCTGAAATGAAATTTTGTACTGAAGTATGGGAGGAAAGTTATGTTTGCAGATGAGATAAAGGAGTATCTGACGGAAAAACTGATTCCGTTCTGGATGAACCTGAGGGACGACCGCTATGGCGGGTATTACGGCTGGCTGGGCTATGACCTGGCGCTTGATAAGAAGGCCGTCAAGGGCTGCATTTTAAACAGCAGGATTCTCTGGTTCTTCTCCAACGCCAGCCTGCTGTTCCCGGAGAGGGAAGATCTGTCGGACTGCGCGCGTCACGCGTATCTTTTTTTGAGAGACCACTGTGCGGACCGGGAGAACGGAGGCATTTTCTGGTCGCTTGCGTATGACGGACAGCCGGAGGACACCACGAAGCACACCTACAACCAGGCGTTTGCGATCTACGCGCTTTCCTCCTATTACGATGCTTCCGGGGATGAGGAAGCGCTGGTTCTGGCACGGGAGCTGTTCCATTTGATTGAGACGAAGTGCCGGGATGAGTACGGTTATCTGGAGGCCTTCAACATTCGGTTCGAGCCGGAAAAGAATGAGAAGCTCTCGGAGAACGGCGTTCTGGCAGAGAAGACGATGAACACGCTGCTCCATGTGTTTGAGGCTTACACGGAGCTGTACCGGGTGTCGCATGCCCATGAGGTGGCGGAGCGCCTGCGGTATATCCTGGACCTGTTTGCGGATAAGGTCTACAATCCAAAGCTCGGGCGTCAGGAGGTCTTTTTTGACCGCACCTGGCATTCACTGATCGACCTGTATTCTTACGGACACGATATCGAGACAGCCTGGCTGATCGACCGCGGGCTGGAAGTGCTCGGGGATCCGGCGTATACCGAAAAGCTGTCTCCGCTCACGGGGACAATCACGGAAAATATATACAGGCGCGCGTATGAGAATCACTCCCTGGCAAACGAGGCGGAGAACGGTGTGGTGGATACGACGCGCGTCTGGTGGGTACAGGCGGAGGCGGTTGTGGGATTTCTGAACGGGTATCAGAAGTCACCGGGCAGACCGGAATACCTGGCGGCATCCATGGATATCTGGTGTTATATCAAAAAATATCTGATCGACCCGAGGGAAGGATCGGAGTGGTTCTGGAGTGTTGATAAGGACGGAAGGCCGCAGGAGAAGCCGATCGTGGAGCCGTGGAAATGCCCGTACCACAACGGGAGAATGTGCTTCGAAGTGATCAGAAGACAATATCAGTAATTGACAATAACTGTGGATTGCCGTATAGTATGTTTAACAGGACAGCCGGAAGGTGAGTGCAGGTCACCTGCCCGGCGAAAGATATCAAACCATAAAAATGGCCGTTAGCTTTGCCAATGATATGATCACAAGGCAGGACGGCTGTTTTTTATATACGTAATCCGGAACCGCGGCAGAGGAGGAATGGCTTATTTATACAATTCTTGTACTTGAAGATGATTCGGAATTAAACCATACGATTTGCACCGCTTTACAAAAAGAGAAATATCACGTTTACAATGCGTATACCTGCAAAGACGGACAGTTTCTTGCAGCCGGCCATACATTTGATCTGGTGATCCTGGATGTAAATCTGCCTGACGGCGACGGATTCGGGTTTTGCAGATGGATAAAAGCACGAAGCAATATCCCGGTATTGTTTCTTTCCGCACGGGATTTGGAAGAAGATGTTTTAAACGGGTATGAAACGGGAGCGGATGATTATGTGACAAAGCCATTTTCCATGAAAATTCTGTTGAAGAAAATTTCGGTTATCCTGTCAAGGGAAATAAAAAAATCAAAGATCTATGACGATGGATTTTTAAGAGTAGATTTTGAACTGGGAGCAGCACAGATTGGGGGAAATGCCTGTCCTGTCACACCTACGGAATACCACATTCTGAAGAAACTGATTGAACATAAGGGACAATTATTAACCTATTCTGTCCTGTTGGATTCTCTGTGGGAAGACGGGATACAGTTTCTGGACAAACACGTTCTTGCCGTTCATATCAACCGCCTGCGCAAAAAGATAGAAACAGAAGAGCATCATTATATTTCAAACGTATATGGAATGGGGTATGTATGGAAATAGTCTGCGTCTTGATGATCCTGCTGCTGACGGGAATAATTTTCTGCCTTTTATGGAAAAATCATTGTCTGAAACGGGACATCTATGATTTTACAGAAAAATTGGAGATAAGCCTGAAGGAATTATTAAACGGTAAAAAGCTGGACAAAGCAGTGTACGAACAGGATGATTTATGGGGCATGGTATATGATAAATTATGCCGTATTTCTGATCTGTATACGCACAGAAATCAGGAACTGTACGAGGAAAAAGAAAATTTAAAAGAGCTGGTATCCGATACCTCACATCAGATGAAAACGCCTCTTGCAAATATCAAGCTGTATCAGGAACTGCTTTCTGATGAGACAAATACATCAGAAAGCGCGGAATATTTAGCCAGGATGGGTAAGCAGGTGGATAAACTGGATTTTCTTCTTCAGAGTATGGTAAAAATTTCAAGATTAGAGACCGGAACAATTAAAATTAAAAAATCAGAATATCCTCTGGCAGAAACTCTTGCATTGGCTATCGGGGCCGCCGTTCCAAATGCAGATCAGAAAAACATTCAGATTCATGTTACATATGATGAAACACTTCGGCTAGAGCATGACAAAAAGTGGACGGCGGAAGCGGTTTTTAATATTCTCGATAATGCAGTCAAATATACAGATGAAAACGGTAAAATCTGTATTTCTGTATGCCAGGGAGAAATTTTTACAAGGATCAGTATCACCGATACAGGAAAAGGGATTCCTTTGGAAAGGCAGGGAAGCATATTTAACCGATTTTACCGTGAGCCGGAAGTTCATAATACAGAGGGTGTCGGTATTGGCTTATATCTGGCACGAAAAATCATATCGATGCAGAACGGTTATATAAAGGTTGAGTCAGAAGCGGGGAAAGGAAGTACCTTTCATATTTATCTGCCGAATTAAAATGTCTGGAAAAATCACAGTTTTGTGATTTTTTCTTTTTGTGAACGGTTTGTGATTTTTCTGTTCTATGATGATAAAAATAACGAGGGAAGGGGCTGTCGGAAAATGTCCAATGGGGCTTGTTACAAATCCGTTGTTCACCTGGTCTTCGTCACATCTGTCTGCCTGAGACGGACTATGTCCGTCTCAGATCAGACATCTGTCTCAGACATGTGTACAACTGGATTATAACAAGCTCCCGGTTACCATATCTCCCGACGGTCCCTTTGACAGGAAACTTTATCGAGATAAAACAGAAACAGGGGGAATATCTGTGGAAAAAGCAATCGTAAAAACAAATTCCTTATCAAAACACTATCATGTCGGAACCCAAACAGTAATTGCCCTGGATGGAGTGGATTTTGAAGTAAAAGAGCGGGAATTCGTTTCCATTATCGGGAAGTCCGGCTGCGGAAAAAGCACGCTTTTACATATGATAGGCGGGCTTGATTTTCCCACTTCCGGAACGGTAATGGTAGATGGTATGAATCTCTCAGAAATGAATGAAGAACAGCTTGCCCTTTTCAGAAGAAGAAAAGTGGGATTTATTTTTCAGCAGTATAATTTGATTCCGGATCTGAATATCTATGACAACATCACGTTTCCGCTGGAGCTGGACGGTACGATCGTTGATAAAGAATTTATTCGGGAATTGGCAAAAACGCTTCATATTGCAGATAGGCTGGCGATGTTTCCGTCCATGCTCTCCGGCGGAGAACAGCAGCGGGCTGCCATTGCAAGGGCCTTAGCGGCAAAACCGGCAATTATTCTTGCCGACGAGCCGACAGGAAATCTCGATACTTCCGCCAGTCATGATGTCATAGGACTTTTGAAAGTGACTGCGGAAAAATATCAGCAGACGCTGATTGTGATTACCCATGATTTGGATATCGCACAGATGGCGGACAGAACAGTCCGGCTGCAGGACGGAAAAATATGGAAGGGAAAGTGATTCTTATGCTGGCGAACAATAATCGTTCCGTGATAAACAAACTTGCTGGAAATACAGTACGAACAAATAAGCGGCAGTTTTCTATTCTGTTTCTTACGATTCTGCTGTCGTCTTTTATGCTCTTTTCCATTTTTACGATAGGACTGACCTACCTGGATCTGAGCAGATTACAAAATACCCGTCTGTATGGTTCAGAATATGATATTGCTGTTATGAATGGATTTACAGAGGATCAAAGAGAGATTCTTATCAGTTACGCCGGTATAAAAAGTGTCGGTGTGCTGGCGTATTGCGGAAATGTAAAAAGTTCTGATTCGGACCGCAGTGTTTATGCCGGTTTCCTGTGGGGAGATAAAACGTATTGGGAGAGTCAGAAAGCGCCGGCAGTAACGGAAATGAAGGGGCATTATCCAAAGGCCCGAAATGAATTATTAGCTACAAAAGAAGTCCTTGAAGCCTGCGGGAAAAGCTCTTTGTCAGTTGGCGGCCATCTTTCTGTGACGTATGAAGATCATACAGGAATTCATACAATGGACTTTGTGATCAGCGGTATCTGGAAAGGGTATGGCGGGGATAAGGCGAACTTCTATGTCTCAAAAGATTTTTATGAGCAGACAGGCTGTGATCTGGAATCCGATGGGATTTTACAGGTGAAGTTTAAAAGTAACTATGTCACAGGAAAAACGATTGAAAAATTAAAGGAAAGTCTTGGACTGTCATTGACACAGGTTTTTCAGGCTTCTGAATACATCGAAAAATCGCTGACCATCTTATTTGCGGTATTGGGACTGTGCTTTATAATCTGCCTAAGCGCTTATCTGCTGATCTATAATATCCTATATCTGTCAGTTTCCGGGAAAATCCGATATTATGGCCTGCTGCAGACTCTGGGCATGACCAAAAAACAGCTGGTTCGATTGATCCGCGAACAGATCCTGCTGGTTGGCATGGCAGGAACTACTGCAGGCATTCTTCTGGGCGTATCCGTTTCCCTGATTCTTGTGCCTTATGTTGTGAAAATGCTGGGGATTTCTCTGGGAAATATGGGCCTATGCTTTTATCCAGAAGTGCTGGCGTTAAGTATTTTGGTTACAACGGCCGCAATATTGTGCGGCGTCAGGAAACCAGTTCATATTGCCGCGGGCGTGACGCCTGTGGAGGCTGTAAAATATAGGGAAAATGTTGTAACTCCCCGTACAGGCAAAAGGCGACGGGGCAGTCTGTACCGGCGGATGGCAGAAGCTCAGCTGAAAAACAATAAAAAGAAAACGGTTGTTGTTTTTCTGTCCCTTGCGATGAGCCTGATCGTATTTTTCAGCCTGACGACACTGATTGACAGTCAGGGCAGACGAACCGTATACCCGAATTACTGGGACGCAGATTTTATTGTACATAATTCCACACAGACAGCAGAAGATATCACCTCCCTGCGGTCGGCAATCGACGATGCTTTCTTATCAGACATACAGAAAACAGAGGGCGTGGCGGAGGTTCATGCGGTAAAGGGGATTCCTGTTACTTTTCCCTATGAGGAAAGTGGTTTCTCAGATTTCTGGATAAAAGGCTGTACAGAGCTGAAGCCTTACCTGACATATGCTGACACAGTTTCAGAGTATCAGCACAATCCCGGGAAATACTATGGAATGATAAAGGGAATTGATGAGTCAGAATTTGATTACTTAAACGAAAGTCTCGGCGGCATCATAGATAAGCAGGAATTTTTAAGCGGAAAAACGGCAGTTCTGCAGTATGCGGGATTTGAAATATCCCAGGAGTGGATCGGAAGCAGCATTTCATTTTCGATACCCACAGAGCACTCCGCAGCTCATTTCCCTGCGGGACGGGGAAACAGCTTCGCTGTTTTACCAGGTATAGGAAATCAAAAACAGGAAATCACAGTCGGAGCGGTCAGCTATGGGGATTATTACGGGGCAACCGTAAATTTCGGGGCAAATTTAATCGTAAGTGAAACTTATTTAGAATCCTTAACCTCAAAACCGTATGTTTTAAGCCTGAATATTAAATATAAGCAATCTTACGATGCTGAAACAGAAAAGAAAATCAAAAATATTGTGAAAGCGAACCCCTGCCATAATGATCTGCTTTCTGTCTCAAAATACGATGATATGAAAACGATCCAGGATTCGCAAAGCGGCATGTTTGAAATGGGTATAATCATTTCGCTTCTTCTGCTGCTGGTGGGGATGCTGAACTATGTCAATACAATGGCAAACAGTATGCAGAACAGAAAACTGACTTTTTCGATTATGGAAAGCGTCGGCATGTCAAAGAAACAGATAAAAAGGTTACTGATTCATGAAGGGATTTTATATGCGGGCGGTTCTGTCTTTATTACATTGACAGTCGGAACGGGTATTACCTGGTTTATTTTTCAGTCTATGAATTATATGAAGATCCCGTTTACGATACCTGTGTTTCCGCTGCTGTGTGCCATATTGTCTGTAATGATATTATGTGTTTTGACGCCGGTCGTTACTTACAAAAAGACAGTACGGAACCGTTCTGTCACGGAACGCTTACGGGAATATGAGTAAATCACAGATACAGAAAAGGCTTAGATGGATCTGATTTCACAAGAATGTTGACAAGCGCCTGCACATAGATTTAAAATGAGTATTGTTGCGTGCCAAACGCCTGGAAGGGGATATGCCTCTGAAGCGGCGCCGCATGCGGAACGTTTATGCCGGCAGGGGAGCCGGATGGGACAGGAATCAGAAACATAGAGACATGAAATATCAAATATCAGGAAAGACTGGCAGGAGGATATAAGTATGTGCGGAATAGTTGGTTATCTGGGAGAGCAGCAGGCGGCTCCGATTTTGCTGAACGGACTTTCAAAGCTGGAGTACCGCGGATATGATTCCGCCGGCATCTGCGTGCGCGACGGGGAAGCGGACACGGTGGTCGTAAAGGCGAAAGGCCGGCTGAAAGTTCTTTCGGAGAAAACGGACGGAGGACGTGCTGTCCGGGGAAACTGCGGGATCGGACACACACGCTGGGCGACGCACGGAGAGCCGTCGGAAAAGAACGCGCACCCGCATCACTCCGCGGACAATAATGTAGTGGCGGTTCACAACGGAATCATAGAGAATTATCAGGAGCTGAAGGAAAAGCTGGCAAAGAAGGGCTACAGCTTCTATTCGCAGACGGACACGGAAGTGGCGGTCAATCTGATCGATTATTATTATAAAAAGAACGGCAGTGATCCGGTGCAGGCGCTGGAGCGTTCCATGATGCGCATCCGCGGTTCCTACGCGCTGGCTGTTATGTTTAAAGAATATCCGGGGGAGATCTACGCGGCGCGCAAGGACAGCCCGATGATCATCGGCGTTTCGGGCAGCGACGCTTACATAGCGTCCGACGTGCCAGCGATCCTCAGATATACAAGAAATGTCTATTACATCGGGAATATGGAGATCGCGCGGCTGCAGAAAGGCAGCGTGCAGTTCTTCAACATGGATCAGGAAGAAATCGAGAAAGAGCTGACGGAGATCAAGTGGGATGAAGAGTCCGCCGAGAAGGGCGGCTATGAGCACTACATGATGAAGGAGATTCATGAGCAGCCCAAAGCGATCCGCGATACGCTGAATTCGGTGGTTCATGACGGGGAGATCAGTTTTACGGATATCGGCCTGTCCGATGAGGAGATCCGCGGCATCAGCACGATCTATATCGTGGCCTGCGGCTCCGCGTATCATGTGGGAATGACGCTTCAGTATGTGATTGAGGATCTGGCGCAGATTCCGGTGAGTGTGGATCTGGCGTCGGAATTCCGCTATCGCAAACCGCTGCTCGCGCAGGACGGACTTGTCGTCGTGATCAGTCAGTCCGGGGAGACGGCGGACAGCCTGGCGGCTCTGCGCGAGGCGAAAAGCAGAGGAATCCGCACGCTCGGCATCGTGAATGTGGTCGGTTCGTCCATCGCGCGGGAGGCGGACAACGTCTTCTACACGCTGGCAGGGCCGGAGATCGCGGTCGCGACGACCAAAGCATACAGCGCGCAGCTGATCGCGGGCTATCTTCTCGCGATCCAGTTCGCGAAAGTCCGCGGGACTCTCGGGGAAGAACAGTACCATCAGATGATCGCGGAGCTTGAGACGCTTCCCGGCAAGATTGAGAAGATCCTCGAGGACAAGGAACGTATTCAGTGGTTTGCGTCGAAGTTTTCGAGCGCGAAAGATATCTTTTTCGTGGGAAGAGGCATCGACTATGCGACCGGCATGGAAGGCAGCCTCAAGATGAAGGAGATCAGTTATGTCCATTCCGAAGCTTATGCCGCCGGCGAGCTGAAGCACGGCACGATCAGCCTGATCGAGAACGGGATCCTCGTCATCGGTCTTCTCACACAGCAGGAACTGTATGAGAAGATGATCAGCAATCTCGTCGAGGTGAAGAGCCGCGGCGCTTATCTGATGGGACTGACGACCTACGGCAATTACAGTATCGAGGATACGGCGGATTTTGCCGTGTATATTCCGCGCACGGACAGCCATTTTACGACAAGCCTCGCGATCATTCCGCTTCAGCTGCTCGGGTACTACGTGAGCGTGTCTAAGGGTCTCGACGTGGATAAGCCGAGAAATCTGGCGAAGAGCGTGACGGTGGAGTGACGCTGCGCGAAAATGTAGTTCAAAGCAGGGTGTGATCTGCCGGCAGATTTCAGAAACCGGAATTCCGGAAAGGAACGTGCATTATGGCCAAAATATTCAATATAATTGCCGCCTGTATACCGGAAGAGCATTATAAGGTGAATGATGTGGCCGACTGTTAAACGCAAAGTCCTCATTTATCCGTTCAGCAGCTTTTTTACACAGCTAAATGTGAGCTCGTAGATTGTCATAAACACATAATTGACGCCCGCTTCTTCCATCGCTGTCCGCTGCTTTTCGGTGACGAAGGTGTAAGGGTAGATACCGAACATGAACGGGAAGAACGTGTAAATAAAATTCTGTTTCTCAAAAACGGCCATATCCGGAAAATATTTGTCGAGACCGGACATTACGGTGTGGATTGCTTCTCCGTACACGACTTTGAATGCCGCCAGATGTTCCGGACGGCTTCCGGTTTCCATATCATAGTGATTCATGGACATGATTTTCAAAAGCTGGGCGCGTTCTTCCAGAGAGCGCGCCAGCATATCGGCAAATTCATCTTTTGTCATCGTGTCGGCCCGCTCCATGGTCTGCTTTAATGATGCGATCCACAGCTCATACTCCCGTTTCAGCAGAGCCAGAAAGATTTCTTCTTTGGTCTGAAAGTAGTTGTAAATGGAAGTCCGGGTAAAGCTGGTGATATTTCCAATCTCCTTGATGGTAATCTCCTTAAAGCTCATCGTCTGATAGAGCTTTTCACAGGCATTGATAATCTCTTCTCTGCGGGCATTTGTCAGCTCCGGCGATCCCTTTGGCATTTGGCTCTCCTCCTTATTTGCAAGACTGGTCGAAAGGATATGATTACTATAACATTATTCTGACACAACGTCAATAATATCTTAAAGATTTGTTCCTGTATTCCGCTGCAATTGTGAATATTGTTGTAAAAATCCGACAAAAAGTACGAATAAATTTTAAAATAATGGAACTTTATGTCGTATTTACTTTTCTGGATTGTGAAATTATAATAAAAAGTAACTGACCTGAAGGCGGTAATTCAGATGAGATATTTTATAGAGAAACTATAAAGGAGGCAAATATATCATGACAGCAAAAGAAATTTTTCTTGAGACCATTAAAATTGACGGCAAACCGGAGCGTCTGCTGAAGCAGTTTGAGGGAACCGTATTTTATCCGCCAAGCCCGGCTTCCTCATACATCCGCGGCAACCGTCATCCGGGTATGGATCCGCTGATCGACCGTTTCGGAACCACGATTCTCTGGCCGGCGAACCAGGTGGCCGCAATGCCGCACGTGACCGCGGAGAACAAGGTGATCAAGGATATCACCGAGTGGAGAGATCAGCTTGTGATGCCGGATCTCGAGGCAAACTGCTCGGATCCGGAGCTCTGGAAACCGTTCATCGAGAAGGCAGAGGAGATCAAGGCGTCCGGAAGCCTTCTGATGGCGTTCATGCCGACCGGCGTGTTCGAGAGACTTCATTTCCTGATGGGCTTTGAGGATATGCTGGTAAACTATCTGCTTGAGCCGGAAGATATGATGGATCTGTGCAACGCGATCGGCGAGTACCGCTTCCAGTATATGAAGCTGATCGTCGATAATCTGAAGCCGGATGTAATGCTCTCCCATGACGACTGGGGTTCCAAGAACTCTCTGTTTGTCAGCCCGGAGACATGGCGCGAGTTTATCAAGCCGCAGTACGAGAAGACCTACAAATACATGAAAGATAAAGGCGTCATCATCATGCACCATGCGGATTCCTTCATGGAGCCGATCGTGGAAGACATGGTGGATCTGGGAATCGATATCTGGCAGGGAACGCTTCCGGAGAACGATATTCCGAAGCTTCAGAAACAGCTGGCAGGCCGCATGACGCTGATGGGCGGCATCGACGCTTCGATCGTGGACCGGGCAGACTCCACCGAGGAAGAGATCCGCAAAGAAGTGCGCCGTGCCTGCGAGACCTACGCGCCGGGCGGACACTACATCCCGTGCATCACATACGGCGGACCGGGCTGTCTGTTCCCGCATGTGGATCCGATCATCGACGATGAGATCGCGAAATACAATAAGGAAGTATATGGAATCTGATGATGCCAGGGACGAAAAATCCTGCGTTCCATATTTACCTGGAAAAGCATGACACTGAGATCTGAAAAACACTGAGAAGACCTGCAGGCAGGCTGTGTGAAACGCACGGCCTGCTTTTTCCGTTTATGCGCAGGCCCGCATATGGGGTTTAGCTGTGCTGATGCAGCATGCGGGCCGCGCGGCGAGCAGGAGGGAAAAACCGCCTCCTACTCGATCGGCCGGAGAGTTGTTGTCTGTTCACAGACGTTTGATAAATGTCAGCTATAGTTTAGACCTTCACTATCCTGTAAAGGCAGAATTCTAAAATCTTCAAAATATTATTGCAAAATCTAACGTCTAATAATAAAATGTAGGCATAAGGAAAGGTATAAGAAATCCGATAGAGTTTATTCTGGAGGTGATTGATGATGACAGCAACAATTAGTATTATGAAAGGCAGTGAAATCAGGAAAAAAGGTACGGAAGCATTGCTCAAGGTGCTTGGTCCCACAGGTACGATCAGGTATCTGGAACAGTATGATAATGGTGGAAAAGGGGATTATACAAAAGAAAAATATAAACAGCCGGATTACAGCATCGAAGATATTTTAAAAATGTAAAAGATTTTATGAGTTCACTCGTGAGCAGCAAAAAGATTTGTATCAAATGGATGTGAAGTCTGATTCTGATAGTTACGCGAACGGTTCCATCTGCGCATAAATAGAAAGACCTGAATGAACGGACGGTGAGAAAATGAATTATAAGATAGCGATTTGCGATGATTCAGAGGCAGACAGACAGTATCTGGCCTCTTTGGCGGCCGGATGGGCTGCAGATGCGGGCCATACGGTGCAGATTGTGACTTTCATTTCTGCCGAAAGTTTCCTGTTTCATTACGCTGAGAAAAAAGATTATGATATTCTGCTTCTCGATATCGAAATGGGCGCGATGGACGGTGTGACAATGGCAAAGAAACTCAGGCAGGAAAATGACACCATTCAGATCGTTTTCATCACCGGATATTCGGATTATATTTCCGAGGGATATGAAGTGGCGGCGCTTCATTATCTGATGAAGCCGGTCAGGGAGGAAAAGCTCCGCTGTGTGCTTGACCGTGCGGCAGAGAAACTTTCCAGGA
>CANRGB010000038.1 GCA_947630005.1 uncultured Lachnospiraceae bacterium | reverse complement strand
GATGATCCTCGATAGCTCAATGGTAGAGCATTCGGCTGTTAACCGAAGGGTTGTTGGTTCGAGCCCAACTCGGGGAGTTTTTTTATCTCATAAGAAATCACTTATGGGATAAACTGTTATCTGACAGTTAATTATATCCGGCTCCTTGGTCAAGCGGTTAAGACATCGCCCTTTCACGGCGGTAACACGGGTTCGATTCCCGTAGGAGTCATTTATCTGGTAATTCCATCATATTATATAATATGGCGCCATAGCCAAGTGGTAAGGCAAAGGTCTGCAACACCTCTATCACCAGTTCAAATCTGGTTGGCGCCTCTGAAAAGTCCGGAAACATAATGTTTCCGGACTTTTTGCAATGCGCAGGCCCGCATAAGGAAATCAGCTGCTGGCGCAGCATGCGGGCCGCGCGTGCGAGCAGGAGGGAAAAACCGCCCTGTGCTTCGTCTTTATATGACATAGTTATTGCTGTAGCGGTCTGCCTGCTCGTCAAGAATGTCCTGCAGCGTGATATTATTGAGATAGTCGTTGATGACGCGCTCAAGCCCCCTCCACACGGAGAGAGTGGGGCAGTCCGCGCTCCGCTCGCACTGGATCGGATTCTGTTCAAGGCAGGCTACCGGGGAGAGACTGCCTTCGGTGATCCGGAGAATATCTCCGACCGTATATTTTTCGGGAGCTCTGGCCAGCATATAGCCCCCCTGGAATCCCCGGTTGACCAGGAGAAAATCCGATTTGTTCAGAAGCGGGACAATCTGTTCGAGATATTTTTTGGAAATGCCCTGCCGGGCGGCGATGTCTTTTAAGGCGATGAAACCGCTGTCTTTGTGTTCCGCAAGGTCCAGAAGCATGCGCAGAGCGTAGCGTCCTTTGGTGGAAATTTTCATATATAAGCTCACTCCTTTGGGTTATGCTGTGCAGTTAAAATGGTAATATCAGCGCATTTCTGTTTTGAAAAATCTATTTACTATAATACCATATATTTAATAGGTATTCAAGAATGAACAGGAATACGTTGACAATTCAGGTTGATTATTTTACTATATCTTTAACGGGATTTGGCAAGAAATCCCCCATCTCTGCAGGCGGCGGGATTTTTTGTCGGATACAGACTTGACGGCAGCGGAGGGCGGAGAGAAATTAGTATCCCCCACTGACATGAGGCTAAGACATGCCATTAAGGCAGCCATGTTTCGTTAAATTATCGGGCGTGGATTGAAAAAATGAGAAAGGAGTATTATATATCATGGTCAGAAAAACAGTAAAAGAGATAAGAAAAGAAGTGCGCGGAGGAAAAGGAGAGGCTATTTTTGAGCATGTGATCTCTGCGGAGGAGATGAACGGACACGGAAGACTGTATGCGAGAATAAGGCTGGCTCCGGGAAGCAGCATCGGATATCATCAGCATGTAGGCAACACAGAGCCGTATTTTATTCTTGAGGGCAAGGGTATTTTTGTCGACAATGACGGCTCCAGAACGGAAGTGGGACCGGGGGATGTATGCTATATTGAGCCGGGCCAGAGCCATGCGATCGAGAATAATTCAGAGGAAGAGCTGGTATTTATGGCGCTGATCTATAATGAATGATAATGAAATCCCGCGGCGGATGCCGAAAGCGGTTCGCATAAAATAACGAAGCTTAACAGGAGGTTTTGCAATGGATCTGGGCACAATTGGAAGAAAATTCAGGAAAATCGGCAGGGATACAGTTGTTGAAGTTCAGAAGATGAACGATATCAGGCAGATAAATTCCAAAATCAACGAGCAGAAAAAGCAGATTGCGGCGCTCTATTCTCAGATAGGAGAAAAACTGTACAAGATTTACAAGGAGGCTCCGCTTGAAGGGTTTGATATGGAGTTTCAGAGGATCGATGAACGCTTTGAAACGATTGAGGTATATAGGGACCAGATCCGTGAGATCAAAGGGGTGCGCCTCTGCCCGAACTGTCATACGGAAGTGTCTCTGAGCGAGCGGTATTGTTCCGCGTGCGGCCAGAAACTGCCGGAGATCCTTCATATACAGACGGATGAGAACGGAAATACGGTGATTGAGGGAGTGGATGCGGAAATCTTCGATGTGCAGGATCCGGAGATGCCGGAATCAGAGACGGAGCCGGCGGAGTCCGAAGCCGAATCGGCGGAAGTGAAGGATGAAACGATGGAAACAGAAGCTCCGGAAGAGTTTGAAGCAGAACCGGCGGAGTCCGAAGCTGAATCGGCGGAAGTGAAGGACGAAGCGGCAGAGACAGAAGTTCCGGAAGAGTTTGAGGCAGAACCTGAAGCAGAACCGGCAGAAGCAGGGGCCTCGGCAGAGTCTGAGCCTGAAGCGAAGGACGAAGCCGCAGAAAACAGAAGCTTTGGGTGGAATTGAGCCGGAAACGGCAGGATCCGAGGCGGAATCAGCAGAAGTAAAGGCCGCGGAGATGGTCAGGCCTGGCAAAGAGTAGTCCTGACAGGTATGCGGCATAGAAATGGGGGAAAGATAAATGCATTTTTATCTGCCGACAAAAATTTACAGTGAAAGAGACTGCGTGAAAAACCGCGCTGAAGAGTGGACAGCGCTGGGGAAGAACGCCCTGATTGTGACAGGGAAAAGTTCCGCGCGAAACGGCTCTCTGGATGATGTGACACAGGCTCTTGAGGAGCGGGATATAGCGTACAGCGTTTACAGCGACATTGAGGAAAACCCGTCGATCGAGACGGTTATGAAGGTTCGCGCTTTTGGATTGGAGAGACAGGCGGATTTCGTGATCGGTATCGGCGGAGGTTCGCCGATGGACGCCGCGAAAGCGGCCGCCCTGATGATTGCTCAGAAGGAGCGGGGGGAGGATTATCTGTATCAGAAGGGATCGGACGAGGCTCTCCCGGTTGTGGAGGTGCCGACGACCTGCGGAACCGGCTCGGAAGCCACGCCAAACGCGGTTCTGACAATCCACGGGAAACGCACGAAAAGCAGTCTTCCTCACCGCATTTTTCCGCGTTTCGCGCTTGTGGACGGGAAATATCTGCAGAAAGCGCCGCGCACTCTTCTGGTGAACACGGCGGTGGACACGCTTGGCCATTTTATCGAGAGTTATGTGAATACGAACGCGACGGAGTACAGCAGGATGCTCTGTACCTACGGTATGGGAGTCTGGAGCAGCTGTAAGAATATTCTGATCGGCGCTTCGGCCGGCGAGAATGATTATGACAGACTGATGTGCGCGTCGACGATCGCGGGTATGTCGATTGCTCATACGGGAACGGCGCTTCCGCACGCGCTGAGTTATTATCTGACCTATGAAAAGGGAATCCCGCACGGAAAAGCGGTCGGCTTCTTCCTTTCCGGATATCTGGCGCAGGCGCAGCCTCTTGAGCGGAGAAAGGTCCTGGAGCTTATCGGCTTTCCGGATATGCAGTATTTCCACTCATTTATCCAGAGGCTGATCGGGACTATGGAAGCGGAGGACGAGCTGATTGAACGTGCGGTGCGCGGAACGATGGCCAAGCCGGAAAAACTGAAAAATGTGCCATATAACGTGACGGAGGACGTGCTGTACCGCATCTGCAGTACAGCCGCGGGAGCAGCGCCCCCCAAATAGGGCATAAGATAGAAAAATGGAAGGCGGAAACAGTATAGTTATGGAGACGCTTGTAAAAGAAATTCTGGAGAGCTACAGGGCTTATCCGGAGACTTGCAGCATTGGGACGAAAAACCGGCTGAACAAGGACACGATCATCGATATTCTCGAGGAGATCCGGTGCGTGGTTTTTCCGGGATATTTTGAACTGAAGGGCCTGAATCAGGATTCGATCGAGTACCACGTCGGCGAGCTTCTGGAAGATATTCATTACCGTCTGCGCAAGCAGGTCACGAAAGCGCTTTCGCACACGGAGGAAGGCGCGCCTGCGAATTATGAAGAGGCGAGGGAGCAGGCGGACAGGATCGTGGCGGAATTCCTTAAAAAGATTCCGGCTCTGCGGGAAATTCTCGCCACGGACGTACAGGCGGCGTATGACGGCGACCCGGCAGCTTTTAACACGGATGAGGTCATATTTTCTTATCCGGGAGTTTTCGCGATTACGGTGAACCGGATCGCGCATGAACTTCATGTGATGGGCGTGCCGCTGATTCCGAGGATCATGACGGAATACGCGCACAACCTGACCGGGATCGACATTCATCCCGGAGCCCGGATCGGAAGCTATTTTTTTATCGACCACGGAACGGGAGTCGTCATCGGCGAGACGACGGAGATCGGAACGCACGCCAAGATTTATCAGGGCGTTACGCTTGGCGCGCTCTCAACGCGCGGCGGCCAGTCTCTGCGTCATATGAAGCGTCATCCGACGCTTGAGGACAATGTAACCGTATACTCCGGGGCATCCATTCTCGGCGGAGAGACAGTGATCGGCGAGGGGGCCATTATCGGATCCAACGCTTTTATCACGTCGTCCGTGCCGAAGGGAACCCGTGTCAGTATAAAGAATCCGGAACTTCAGTTCAAGGGCGGGGTACAGATGGCCGAACTTGGACAGGAAGGCTTCTGGGGAAATGAATAAAACGTTTCCGGCTGCGTGACAGATCCGGCGCCGGCCCGGAGGGGCAAAGGCCGTGCGGAGCAGCGGGAACAGATCAGAAAGGAAGGCAGATCGTATGAAAGACATGAAAGAAAAGACAGGACAGACAGCAGAAGAGGTTGAGGTCAGACCGGACGGACAGCAGGGGAAAGTAAGCGAGACCTGGGCGGAGGAGACGATTGCCGATCTTGATGATTTTATCGAATCACAGGGAATCTATATCCGCCAGTAACAGGTCGTGACCGGGAACAAAGAATATGCCAGGGCATTTTCCCGCTCCGGGGAGGACTCAGCAGTCTTTCCCGGGGCGGTTTTGTCGGATGTCCGAAAGGGATGCTGCAGTCTTTTCCGAAGCGGTTTTGTCGGATGTCCGAAAGGGATGCCGCAGTCTTTCACAGAGTGGTTTTATCGGATATCCGGGAGGGACTTGGCAGTCTTTTCTGGAATGGTTTTATCGGATATCCGGGAGGGACTTGGCAGTCTTTTCTGGAATAGTTTTATCGGATATCCGGGAATCTGTCAGCGCAGGAAAAGCTCAGCCGCGAAGACAAAAAGCGGAATCGTGATCAGTGAGAGCAGCGTAGTGAACGCGTACAATTCGGAAGCATAGCGGTAGTTCTTGTGGAACTTCAGCGCGAAAGCGGTTCCGGTGGCGCCTGTGGGACAGGCCGCGGCGATCAGGATCGTCAGCGCCGTGTTGAAGCTGATGGGCAGCGCCGCGAGAACAGGCAGTATGAGCAGCGGGATCAGAAGAAGCTTCAGCGCGGATACAAAGTAGATCCGCGCGTTTTTCAGCATCCGTCTCAGATCTGTCTGGGCGACCGAGATGCCCGCGATAAGCATTGCGAGCGGGGTGTTCATGCCTGCCACGTAATTGATGGCATCCGCTGGCACCTGGGGAATCTTTATGCGCGCGAAAAAGAGGATCAGACCTGTAAAACAGGCAAAGATCATGGGGGTAAGCAGTCCCTTTTTCACTTCTTTAAAGGAAGTCCGGCCGGTGATCAGACTGATTCCGTGCGTCCAGGAAAAAATATTGAAGACCGTCATGTAGGCGGTCAGGTAAAGCACGCCTTCGTTTCCGAGGATGCTCTGCACCAGCGGGATCCCGATGAATCCACAGTTGGAATATACGCAGGAAAACCGTTCGACCGCGTAATCCTCGCTTCCGCGAAGAAGGACTCCGCGGCCGCCGGAGCTGCCGTCGGCCTTTCGTATCAGGAAGTGTGAAAGGAAAATCGCAAACAGATGCGTCGCGACGGCCAGCAGATAGGAGATCAGAAGACCGCTGACAAGTTCCGGTCTGTAATCGGTCTGCAGGGCCATCAGTGCGACACAGGGATTGACGACCATGAGAAGCAGATTGGCGAGCATCTTGTTTCCGGCTTCGTCTACAAGCTTCAGGCGGAAGCACAGACAGCCGAGAAGCAGGATCAGAAGCATTTTGACAATTTGATTTATGATCAGAAATACCATGGTAAAACAGCCTCTTTTCAGATGATTTTTGATGGTGGGAATACAGGAATTCCCCATCGGCATGAAGAGGAGCCGCGTATCCGGATAAGATACAGGCGTGCTCCGTGAGATTGCCGAACGTGGATTGAAACATATTTACCATATTTTCGGGAAAATGTCCACTGGAATTTGAGGGAGTGAGAAGAATGAATATCATACTGGCGTCCGGCTCGCCCAGGAGAAAGGAGCTCCTGGAACAGATCGGACTGAAATTTGAGGTAATTCCGGCAAAAGGAGAGGAAGCTGCCGTGAAGACGGTTCCGTCGGAGCTTGTGTGCGAGCTTTCGCGGCAGAAAGCGGAGGAGGTCGCGGCCGCGCTTCTGTCAGAGCAGACCGCCCCGGAAGGACAAAGCGCGGCGGAAAAGCAGAACACGGCGGAAGGTCAGAGCACGATGGAAAAACAGAGTGCATCGAAGGAACGGAGCACGGGCGGCGATACGCGTGTCATTATAGGCGCGGATACGGTCGTCTGCCTTGACGGAAAAGTGATGGGAAAACCCTCTGACCGGGAAGAGGCGATTGCGATGCTGGAAAGCCTTCAGGGGAGGAAACATTCCGTCTATACAGGGGTGACCGTGCTGGTTCAGAAACCCGGGCAGGAAGTGATCCGGCGCACGTTTTTTTGTGAGACAAAAGTGGAAATCTATCCGATGGAGCGGTCGGATATCGAGGAATATGTGAATACGGGCGATCCGATGGACAAGGCGGGAGCCTACGGGATTCAGGGACGTTTCGCCGCGTGGGTGAAAGCGGTCGAGGGGGACTACAATAACGTCGTGGGGCTTCCGGTATCGGCGCTGTGGCAGGTGCTGAAGGATTACAGATAGATTACAGTACAGACGGGACAGGGCAGAGTGCTGTCGCGCGGAACGGAAAATCATCGGGAGGAGGCTGCCCGGCGTTTTGCGGCAGTCTCCCCTGTCTGCTGCGGCCCGAAATGGGCCGTGTGCGGTTATCTGTTTTGGCTGCGGAATGATTTCCGGAAATTATCAGACGGCCCAAAATGGGCCGCGTGCGGTTATCTGCTTTGGCTGCGGAACGATTTCCGGAAATTATCGGACAGCCCGAAATGAGCCGCGCAGTTTACTCGTAATAGACGTCGACAAGGAACAGTCCCTGCGGCGGGGCCGTGAATCCCGCGGCGGACCGGTCTTTCTCCTCGAGGATCGAGGGGATCAGCTGGGAAACCAGGTCGCCGGTTCCGACTTCGATCAGGGTTCCGGTCAGGATGCGCACCATGTGATAAAGGAAACCGTCGCCGTGGTAGCGGATCCGGAGGATGCCGTCCTGCAGATCCATTGTGATGCTGAAGATCGTGCGCTCGGTGGATTTCTTCATCTGCGGATTGTCGCAGAAGCTCTTGAAATCATGCGTGCCGGTCAGGATCTTCGCGGCCTCCTGCATCCGCCCGATGTTCAGCGTGTCTTCCACGCGCAGCAGGTAGCGGCGCTCGAATATGTTGGCGATCTCGCCGCAGTCGATGCGGTATTCATAGAGCTTGCTGACGGCCGATAATCTGGCGTGGAACCGCTCGCTGGCTTTCTCGACCGCGAGGACGCGGATGTCTTTGGGAAGTCTGGAATTCAGAAACTGATGAATTTCCGGACAGGAATAGCGGCTCAGGATTCTGGGGATCCGGTAGTTGGCGATCTGCCTGAGCGCGTGGACGCCGGCGTCCGTCCGCCCGGATCCGTTCAGTTCCACGGGCTCGCCGTAGAGTTCTTCGAGGACGGATTCTATCTTCTCCTGAATCGTGTTTGGTGTGTTTCCCTGACGCTGCCAGCCGTTGTATCTGGAGCCGTCGTATTGGATCATAAGACAGAAATTAGCCATAAGTATTTTCCTTTCCTGGTGTTTCCTGCTTCGAATCAATCTGTTTGAAAACACCATATTGATTTACTGTTCCGATCAGAGTATATCCCATACTTTCCATAGCGCCCGTGTTGAAATCTTCCGGTATGGCGACAGAGATAAAATTACAGCGTTTGCTGAGCGCGAATTTTGTGATAAGCCCGTAGTGAAGAGGCGGATCCCCGTTGATCAGGTAATACAGCAGGCGGCTGTCCCGGTCGAGCGAACCCTTTGTGCGTCTGCCGTACGGCATGAGGATGGAAGGATCATAGACCCGGACATAGGCGGCGATATGATCGTCCGCGGCAAGTCGGATCGTCGTCCCTTCGTCCGCGTTTTCCTGAACGAGATTGCAGATATTGGCGACCTCGTCCGGCACTTTCTGGCGGTTGGCCGTTTTGCTGTAGTTTCCTGAGTGCAGAAGGCTGTTCGCGCAGATGACCGCGGCGCAGAGGAACACGACGGCCAGGCCGGAACGCAGGAAGTCCGTATGCCTGTCTTCGGAAAGCTCGGTTCCCGCGAGCGCGATGACCGGCGTGACGGGGAGGATCCAGAGAATTCTCCAGTAGACGCTTTCTCCGATGCATTTCTGGATGACCGCCGCGGTGAGCGGACAGGCGAACAGAAACAAAGCGGCGAGCAGGTACAGAAGAACCTGCTGTACGCTTCTTTTTTTGCGCTTCCAGCCGATGAGGTAAACGGCCGCGGCCAGAAGCAGATATTGGAAGGATCCGTCTCCCCAGTAAAGATTCCAGTTGGTGACGATCCAGCTGATGCTTTCTTTCATAAAGTCTCGCCTCCGGATAAAGATAGCAGGAAGGTTCCGGACGTCATGCTTTCAGCAGGAAAACATAAATGACGCCGAGAATCAGCGACGGCGCGCAGCAGAGGATGCCTTTTAACAGGCGTTTCGGGCTCCTGAAGCGGAGAAGAGCAAAGAGAAGAAAGATGCCCTGCACCAGCGGAGCCAGAAGGATTCCCATCGAAGATAAAAGGCAGCAGGCGGTGTTCGCCAGAAACAGCAGCGTCCAGGGATACTCGGGCTGTTCCTCCATCACGATCGAGAGGGAGAGGAAAAACAGCAGCGGCAGAAACGCGGCCGCCAGAAGCGCCTTTCCCTGCCAGATGCGGATCATCTGAAAATTAGCGGCGTTGTAGACCGAATAAGCGGAAAAACAGTTCAGCGCTGCCGTGAGGAACAGAAAAACCCCGCGCCGCATGCTGTCTTCCCGGTACCATCTCCGTCCGATCTGATAGAACACCATGTAGGACAGCATCTGAAAGACGGGCGGGAAGATCGTGTGCGCCACGATCGCGGGATGAAAACCGCCGCAGAGCTGGCTGACGACCGCCAGAAATATGGGAAACGGCGACAGGACATATCTGCGGGGCACGTAGTTCCTGTAGGAAAGTCCCGTGTATGGATTGAACGCGAAAATGCTGTCCGTCTGTACCGCGGTGGTGGCCGTCGCGACGTAGAAAGAATCGTCCGCGTCAAAATGCGCGTACACCGCGAGAATGCACATCTGCATAAAAATCAGAATCAGCGCGCACCAGAAATAAGGAGACGCGCCGCGCACGCTGCTGCTTATATCGGCGGCCAGCCTCCGCGCCTGCTTTTTGAGGCAGAGGATTCCCCAGAGAGCGGCCGCTCCGGCAGCGGCGGCGTAGCACCGCACAAGCGTGTGCAGCGAGGTCCGCAGGCAGTACGTGATCAGGATCATGATCTCCGCCAGCGCGAACAGAAACAGATAGCCGGTCAGAAAACACTCGCCCGGCGTATACCGGGAATTTTTTCTTAAAAACGGGACGCCGGAAACGGCGGGAACGACGACAAGCCAGAATCCGGCAAGTATCCCTTTTATGAGTAAATTCATACAGAACCTCCGGAATTATAATTTCCTGTGTCCTTAAAGATAACAAGGATTGTCGAAAAAAGCAAGCCGTTCTTTCTGGAAAGGAGATAATGAATTCCCAGTTATAATTTTTTTCCGCGCCGGTTGATGAAATTTTTTAATTCGATTATACTATTGTAAAAGCTGCCGCGCCCGGCATGGAAGTCTGTGTCAGGATGCGGGATATGGCGAAGCCGCCGTGCATGGGAGCCTGCGCCGGGATGCGGCGAAGATGCCGTGCATGGGAGCCTGCGCCGGGATGCGGCGAAGATGCCGCGCATGAAGGTCTGACGCAGTTACAGTTTGCGCATGCGTTGTTCCGCGAGGCGATTTCTGTGCCAGATGCGCAGAAATCCCGAGAATTGCGGCGCGGCGCATTTTTAACAGAGGAGGAAGCGATATGAAAAATCTGCGGACTGTGGTGGAGGAAAAACTGCCGGAGCTTCCGGTTGTCCAGTATGCCTGGCTTGGAGAGGAAGAGATTCCTTTTTCTGAACGCGTCCGGGAGATCTGCAGAAACGAGTGCCCGCGCTACGGCACGAGCTGGTCCTGCCCGCCGGGAGTCGGGACTGTGCGGGAATGTATGGAGAGATGCGCCGGATTTCCGGGGATGTTTGTCTTTACAACGATCGCCGAGGTGACGGACGCGGCCGATATGGAGGAGACCCTGGCGACCCGCGGGGCCCATGAGGCGGTCACGAAAGAGATCCGGGAGATTTTCGAGGGGGAAGGCTGCCGCACGCTGGCGCTCTCCGCCGATTCCTGCGCGATCTGTGACAGATGCGCGTATCCGGACGCGCCCTGCCGTCATCCGGAGAGGATGCTTCCCTGCCTGGAAAGCTACGGGATCATCGTGCCGGAGCTGGCTCAGAAAGCGGGAATCGAGTTTATGAACGGGGCGAATATTGTAACCTGGTTCGGGGTGATCCTGTTCACAGAATAAACACAAAATTACCACAAATGAACCATATATTAATCACAAATCCGTCAAAAGACGCAGGTATACTACGAGCTATAAAACGAAAGGGAAAAGGACAGGAAATACTTCAGGTTATATCCTGTAAAAATAAACTGTCCCGCACAGAAGGAGGTCCTGAATTATGAAGAAAAAAACAGTGGTTACATTATTATGTGCAGGCGTTGTGGCAGCAGGAACGATCGCGGGAGTAACTGGTTTTGCGGAGGATAAGAACGGCGGGGAATACGAACTTCTCTCCACGGCCGATGTGGAAAGCACAGAGGTGCCTGAAGACGGTACGATCACAGGAGTTTCGGCTGTGGCACAGGCCATGATGCCGGCAGCTGTCTCGATCACGAACAAATCAGTAGAAGAAGTGATGGATATTTACAGTATGTTCGGGTTCTACGGATATGGGTACGGTTCTCAGCCGCGGACGAGGGAATACGAGAGCGTCAGCGCGGGTTCCGGCATCATTATCGGAAAGAGCGACACGGAGCTTCTGATCTGCACGAACTATCATGTGATTGAAGGCGCGAACGAACTGACGGTTGGCTTTGTGGACGACGAGGTCGCGGAGGCCGTGGTAAAGGGAACAGATGAGTCGAATGACCTGGCCGTGGTGGCGGTAGATCTGGAGAATATCAAGGACGACACGCTTGACAAGATCCGCATCGCCCAGATCGGCAGCTCGGATGATCTGCTCGTCGGCGAGCAGGTGGTGGCGATCGGCAACGCGCTCGGCTACGGACAGTCCGTGACGACCGGTATTGTGAGCGCGCTTGACCGTCAGATCGATCTGGACGGTTACACGGCGGCCCTGATCCAGACGGATGCGGCGATCAACCCCGGCAACAGCGGCGGCGCGCTGGTCGATATGCAGGGCAGAGTCATCGGAATCAACTCGGCAAAGGCAGCGTCAAACGGCGTCGAAGGCATGGGCTACGCAATCCCGATTTCCTACGCGGAGCCGATTCTTGAGGATCTGATGAACAAGAAGACAAGGACGGAGACGGTCGATGAGAGCGAGAGCGCGTACATCGGAATCACAGGCGAAGGCGTGACAAGCGAGGCGACGATGCTTTACGGAATCCCGCAGGGAATCTGCGTCACATCCGTCGGCGAGGGAACGCCGGCTGATAAGGCAGGTATCCGCAAGGGCGACGTCATCACGAAGTTTGACGGAAACGGCGTCAGCGATATGGAAGGACTGCGCGATCTGCTCGCATACTACGCGGCGGGCGAGACGGTCAAGATGACGGTCAAGCAGGCGCAGGACGGAGAATATGTGGAGGAGCAGGTTGAGATCACACTGGGGGCCGCGGCGGACTATCAGTAAAAATGAAAAACGTCAAAGGAAGAAGGGCAAATCTGGAGCAGCCCGTCAGGATTTTTATGAAAGAGTGACCTGATTTTCACAGAACCTTGGAAGAGGCGGAACCGGTCCGCCGCGGAAAATATCCGCGGCGGGCCTTTTTTCGTGATATTTGCTGTATATTTATACGAAAACCAAGGATAATTTTGTGTGGTAAAGCGATAAAAAGTAATTGCGTCCGGCAATTCTTTGGTGTATAATACGGAAATGTGTGACCTGCGGATAACAGGAAAAAAAGACATGCCCGTCATGTCCGTCCGACCATGCCGCAGCAGTGCCGGGGAATTTATTTTCCGGATATTCTAACACTTTATTTAGGACAAGGGGGAAAAAAGATGTCTTACACAGAAGAAATTTATGACCGCGTTGTAGCCCAGAATCCGGGCGAGCCGGAGTTCCACCAGGCAGTAAAGGAAGTACTTGACTCCCTGAAGCTTGTCATTGATGCGAACGAGGAGAAATACCGTGCAGCAGCTCTGCTCGAGCGTCTTGTTGAGCCGGAGCGTATCATTTCCTTTAAGGTGCCGTGGGTGGATGACAACGGAAAAGTGCAGATCAATAAAGGCTATCGTGTACAGTTTAACAGCGCGATCGGACCATACAAGGGCGGACTCAGGTTCCATCCGTCAGTGAACCAGAGCATCCTGAAATTCCTTGGATTTGAGCAGATTTTTAAGAATTCTCTGACAGGCCTTCCGATCGGCGGCGGCAAGGGCGGTTCCAACTTTGACCCGAAGGGCAAATCAGACAGAGAAGTGATGGCGTTCTGCCAGAGCTTTATGACAGAGCTTTCCAAGTACATCGGAGCCGACCAGGATGTTCCGGCGGGCGACATCGGTGTAGGCGGAAGAGAGATCGGTTATCTGTATGGCCAGTACAAGAGACTGACCGGCCTGTATGAGGGCGTTCTGACGGGCAAGGGTCTGACCTGGGGCGGTTCTCTGGTTCGTACGCAGGCTACCGGATACGGACTGGTTTACATTCTGAATGCGATGCTGAAAGATCATGACATCGATATCGCGGGCAAGACGATCGTTGTTTCTGGTTCCGGAAACGTCGCGACCTATGCGGCGGAGAAGGCGCAGCAGCTCGGCGCGAAGGTTGTATCGATGAGCGATTCCAACGGATACATCTACGATCCGAACGGCATTAAGCTTGACGTTGTGAAAGAGATCAAGGAAGTGCGCCGCGGAAGAATCAAAGAGTACGCGGACGAGGTTCCGGGTTCCGTATACACGGAAGGCAAAGGCATCTGGTCCATCAAGTGTGATATCGCGCTTCCGTGCGCGACACAGAACGAGCTGAACCTTGACGACGCGAAGACTTTGAAGGCCAACGGATGCAAGGTGGTCGCGGAGGGTGCGAACATGCCGAGCACAAGAGAGGCTACAGATTTCTTCCTTCAGGAAGGCATTCTGTTCCTGCCGGGCAAGGCTTCCAATGCGGGCGGCGTAGGTACTTCCGCACTTGAGATGTGCCAGAACAGCAGCCGTCTGTCCTGGACGTTCGAGGAAGTTGACGAGATGCTTCAGAGGATGATGAACGACATCTATGCCAAGATCTCAGATGCCGCAAAGCGTTACGGCGTAGAGGGCAACTATGTGACAGGAGCGAATATCGCGGGCTTTGAGAAGGTTGCGGACGCTATGCTGGCACAGGGAATTGCTCTGTAAAGTTCCTTATCTTTTGCAGATGGCTGAATGAACTGCCGGGTACAAACCTGAATTATCGAATATGGATTGAAACAAAAACAGAAAATTCGCAAATGGAAATATGGCGGCGCCGGGTGACCGGCGCCGTTTTCCGTGCGCAGATCCGTATAGGGAAACCAGCTTCTGACGCGGCATGCGGGCCGCGCGGACAAGCAGAAAGAAAACCGAAAAAAGCAGAAAGAAAGCAGAAAGAAAGCAGAAAGAAAGCAGAAAGAAAGCAGAAAGAAAGCAGAAAGAAAATAACCGCCTCCTGCGATTGTCTGCGGGACCGGCCGCGGCTCGTTTTCAGAAAACAGTCATAAACCGGCATGCCGGCGCATATACTTTCCTGAACAGAAAGGAAGTGGTATCCATGCCGGAGTACAGGCGATTTATATCATATTTTTATGAATATATCGATGGAAAAAAGCAGAAAAATACGGGATTTGCCAAAGTGGAACTGCGCAATAATGTCTGGAGGATTCTGTTCCGCCTGACTGTGTCCGCTTTGCCGGAACCGCCGGTGGAAGTCTTTGGCTTTGTGCGGGAGGGAAAAAAGCTGACAGGCCTTCCGATGGGGACAATGCGCGTGGGAAGAGAGATGACGGAGGAGTGGGCTTATCGCGCCGACGAGCCGGTCTGGATGGGGAAATACAATCTGTCCGATATCTCCGGTATCTGGATCCGGAGCAGGGACGGACGCTGCTTTGCGACCGTGTGGGACGACGAGCCTGTGGATCCGGCGTGGTTCGCGGGATATAAGCCGCAGGAAGAAGACACGGACAAAGAGGAGCGGACGCCGGAAGCGCAGGAGAAAGATACGGACAGAGCGGAGCGGATTCCGGAAGCACGAGAAAAGAACGCAGACGGAGCGGAGCGGACGCCGGGGGCACAGGAGGAAGAAGCGGACAGAGTGGAGCGGACGCCGGAACCGCAGGAGAAAGATACGGACAGAGCGGAGCAGACGCCGGAAGTGCAGGAAAAGAACGCTGCCGGGAATGGCGGGCAGCATGCGGATACGGAAATAAGCGCGCGCCTGGAGAGCAGCGAAGGAGAAGCCGGACCGAAGGGAAGTGCCGGGAAGGAAGTCCGTCTAAGTGACAGATCCGGAGGAGAGATCGTACCGGAAGAGAACGCCGGGAAGGAAATCCGGCCAGGCGGCAGGACCGAAGAAGAGATTGAAACGGAAGACGCTGCCGGGAAGGAAATCCGGCCAAACAGCAGATCCGGAGAAGAAGCCGAAGCGGAGATCGAAGCGGAAGCGCTGTCCGAACGGAATCCGACAGGTGAAACAGCCCGGGAAGAGGAACCGTGCACGGAGGCCGGTCCGCAGGAAGGAACTGTCCCGGAAGAGGCCCCTGCGCCGGAGCCTGAAAATCCGGAGGACGCCAGGCTGTGGAACCGTTTTTATAAGAACAGGACGCCGTTTGAGCCTTTTGCGGATCAGGAGATCAGCAGCTGCATCCGTGTGGCGCCGGGTGATATCGTCGTGCTGCAAAACGCGCGCTGGAAGACCGGGAAAAATAATTTCCTGCTTCACGGATATCATAATTACCGTCATCTTCTGATCGGCAGAAGAGCCGACGGCAGATATGTGCTGGGAGTGCCCGGCGTCATGAATCCGCAGGAAAAGTATATGGCGGCCATGTTCGGGTTCCCGGATTTCAAATACGCGGACAATCAGGAGGAAGACCGGGCCTTTGGATATTGGTGCCGTCTTCTGAAAAAAGAAACAGAGAACTGACCGGCCGAATGCTGGCGCTGTTTTCTGAAAAAAGACAGAGAACTGACCACCGGGTACTGACGCTGTCTTCCGAAAAGAGAAACAGATAACTGAACGGCAGCCCGGTTTTGCCGGGCATGCACGCGCCGGAGCGGAATTTCTGCGTTTCCGGCATCTGTATCATGGTTCCATCCCCCGCAGCGATGCGTTGGGGATGGTTTTTTTGACGATTGACAGAAAGCGCAGCATTTCTTCCTCTGAAAACGCGGAAAAACTGTGATCTGGCAGCAGGATGGTATCGCAGTCGCGGAAGGACTGCAGGTAATAGCGCTGGCTGCCGGCAAGCCAGCGGGCGATGTCCTCAAAATCCTCCTCCGTGTGAAGTCCTTTGACGACAGTGGTGCGGAACTCATAGCTGATCCGGCTGTTCCGGATCATATCGATGGAGCGCTGGATCTTTTCGAGCAGGGACTGTCCGTTCTCCGAACCGGTTTCCGAAGCTTCTGCGGATTCTCCGAGCCCCGCCACAGTCCGGTAGGCTTTGCGCCCGGCCTTGATATCCATGGCGACATAATCCAGCAGATGTCCGTCGAGAAGTTCGCGCAGCATGTCCGGGCAGCTTCCGTTCGTGTCGAGCTTGACTTCATAGCCCAGATCCCTGATGCGGCTGATCAGGCCGGGCAGCTCCCGGTGCAGCGAAGGCTCTCCGCCTGAAATGCAGACGCCGTCCAGCATTCCGACTCTTTTTTTCAGAAAATCAAAGATCTCGTCTTCGGAAAACAGATCGTCCGGGTCGGCGTTCTCATAATTTTCATGCAGTACGAGGCCGCTGTTATGACAGAACGGACAGCGGAAATTGCAGCCGCTCAGAAACAGGGTGGCGGCCAGATGGTCCGGATAATCGAGCAGCGTGAGCTTCTGCAGTCCGAAAATATACATAAAGGTCAGTCCTTTCCTGTGTGGTAAGAGAGCTTCTATTTTACCAGTGCTTTTCTGTTCCGTCAATAACGCTTCCGAACAGTTTTCGGGGACGCTTCGGTCCGACTGCGGGGAGGACTGCCGCCTGTTCTCCTGCGGTCCGTGAACGCGCTTTACGGGATAACGGCGTATGGGCTGCCGCAAAGCAAAAAACAGTACATTTGTTCGAAAAAGAAAAAGTTTTGCCGCGGAACGGTTTAAAAACGGGCCGGAATATAGTATAATAACCGGCAGAACCTGTTTTATAAGTAAAATCGTTTCATTTTTATATGACAGTCGTCCCTCTGTTTTTGGGCCGGCTGTTTCTGTAAACGGAAGAAGCGGATATAAACCGTTTTTGCGCCGGGCGAAAAGCATGGGAGGGATCTTTACCTGGTCAGGAACAGAGAAGCCCGGAATAAAATGAGAAAGGAGGAAGGGTATGCATTTTACCCATCTGCACGTTCATACGGAGTACAGTCTCCTGGATGGATCCAACAAGATAAAGGAGTATGTGGCGCGGGTGAAGGAGCTTGGCATGGACAGCGCCGCGATCACGGATCACGGCGTTATGTACGGCGTGATTGATTTTTATCACGCGGCGAAAGCGGCCGGGATCAACCCGATTATCGGGTGCGAGGTCTACGTCGCGCCGAACTCAAGATTTGACCGCGAGGTCGGCGGCGGGGACGACCGGTATTATCATCTGGTGCTGCTCGCCGAGAACAATCAGGGTTACGCGAATCTGATGAAGATCGTCTCGAAAGGGTTTGTCGAGGGATTTTATTACAGGCCGCGGGTGGACATGGAGGTGCTCAGAGAATACCACGAGGGAATCATCGCGCTCAGCGCCTGCCTGGCGGGAGAGATCCAGCGGCTCCTGGTCCGCAATCTGTTTGACGAGGCGCGGCAGGCGGCCCGAAAATACCGGGATACGTTTGGGGAAGGAAATTTCTTCCTGGAACTTCAGGATCACGGTCTTTCGGACCAGAAGATGGTCAACCAGCAGCTTGTGCGCATGAGCCAGGAACTGGGGATTCCGCTTGTGGCGACAAACGATGTCCACTATACGTATGAGGACGACGCGGAGCCGCACGACATCCTGCTTTGTATTCAGACCGGGAAGAAACTCACGGATGAGGACAGGATGCGCTATGACGGCGGACAGTATTTTGTAAAATCGCCGGAACAGATGGCGGAGCTTTTTCCGTACGCGCCGGAAGCGCTGGAGAACACTTACCGGATCGCGCAGCGCTGCCACGTCGAGATCGAGTTCGGGGTGACGAAGCTTCCGAAATTTGATGTGCCGGCGCCCTACACTTCCTGGGAATATCTGAACAAGCTGTGCCGCGAGGGCATGGAGAGGCTGTACGGCTTCACGGCGGAAGAACTGTCCGATGAGCCGGACGGCGCGAAGGATCCCGCGCACAGAGAAAAGGTTCCGGAAACTCTGGGCGCAGAGAGCGCGAAAGCTTCCGGAAAACCGGCGGATTCTTCCGGGCCGGGGAGGCAGACGGAAAGAGAGGATGGAGCGGAGACGGAGATCCATTCGCCAGATTCTTTCAGGTCGGGGAAGCAGACGGAGAGGGAGAGTCTGAAAGAGCGTCTTGCGTATGAGCTGTCCGTGATCCGGGAAATGGGATACGTCGATTATTTCCTGATCGTATGGGATTTTATCCGCTACGCGCGGGAAAACGGCATCGCCGTCGGGCCCGGAAGAGGAAGCGCGGCGGGAAGCCTCGTCTCCTATACGCTTGGGATCACGCAGCTCGATCCGATCCGCTACAATCTGCTGTTTGAGCGGTTCCTGAATCCGGAACGGGTTTCGATGCCGGATATCGACATTGACTTCGGCTTTGAACGGCGGCAGGAAGTCATCGATTATGTGGTGAGAAAATACGGGAAAGATCAGGTCGTTCAGATCGTGACATTCGGTACGATGGCCGCGCGCGGCGTCATCCGGGATGTGGGGCGGGTCATGGGAATCCCGTACGCGCTCTGCGACTCGATCGCCAAGATGGTTCCGACGGACGGGAAGCAGGGGGATCCGAACGCCTCCGACAAAAAAATGACGATCAGCCGCGCGATGGAGCTGAATCAGGAATTCCGCACAATGTATGAGACGGACGAGCAGGTTCACAGGCTGATCGATATGTCGATGCGCCTGGAAGGTCTGCCGCGCCACACGTCAATGCACGCGGCGGGCGTTGTGATCTGTCAGAAAGCTGTCGATGAATATGTGCCGCTCTCAAGGGCCGCCGACGGCACGATCACGACACAGTTCACAATGACGGCCCTGGAGGAGCTGGGGCTTCTTAAAATGGATTTCCTCGGTTTGAGAACACTAACCGTCATCCAGAACGCGGCGCGCCTTGCCGAGAAGAGCAGCGGCCGGCGGATCGATATGGAGAAGCTGGATTACAATGACAAAGCGGTGTTTGATTCGCTCGGGACAGGGAAGACGGACGGCGTCTTCCAGCTTGAAAGTCCCGGGATGAAGAGCTTTATGAAAGATCTGAAACCGCAGAATTTTGAGGATATCATCGCGGGGATCGCCCTGTACCGGCCGGGCCCGATGAACTTCATCCCGCAGTATATACGCGGGAAAAAACATCAGGAGCTGATCACCTACGACTGCCGGGAGCTTGAGAGTATTCTGGAACCGACTTACGGCTGCATCGTCTACCAGGAGCAGGTCATGCAGATCGTGCGCGACCTCGGCGGATACACGCTTGGACGGAGCGATCTTGTGCGCCGCGCGATGTCGAAGAAGAAAGCGTCCGTGATGGAAAAGGAACGCCAGAATTTTGTCTACGGGAATCCGAAGGAAGGAGTGCCCGGCTGTATCTCCAACGGGATTCCGGAACAGACCGCAAACAAGATCTTCGACGAGATGACCGATTTCGCGCGGTACGCGTTCAACAAATCGCATGCGGCCGCCTATGCCGTGGTGACGTACCAGACGGCCTGGCTGAAATACTACTATCCGGTGGAATTTATGGCGGCCCTCATGACCTCCGTCATAGATGCGCCGACAAAGGTGGCGGAATATATTCTGACCTGCCGGCAGATGGGCATTCAGATCCTTCCCCCGAACATTAACCTTGGAGAGGCGGAATTTTCCGTGAAGGACGGAACGATCCGGTACGCGCTGTCCGCGATCAAGAGCATCGGCAAAGCGGTGATCGACGATATCACCGCCGAGCGCGAGCTTGCCGGTCCCTATCGGAATATCAAGGATTTTATTGACCGGACGGTCAGCATGGATGTCAGGCGGAACACGATCGAGAATTTTATCAAGGCAGGCGCGTTCGACTGCCTCGGAGGAACGCGCAAACAGTTCATGCAGGCGTACGCCGGCATACTGGAGCGGTCAGTCCAGGACAAGAAGAACTCCATCACCGGACAGATGTCCCTGTTCGATCTGATGGGAGAGGAAGACAAGCAGGAGTTTGAAGTGCGGCTTCCGGATGTCGGGGAGTTTGATAAGGAGCAGATCCTCGCGTTCGAGAAAGAAGTGCTCGGCGTTTATGTCAGCGGGCACCCGCTTGAGAAATACGAGGATCTGTGGCGCAGCAGGATCACGAATGTGACGACAGACTTCGATTTCGATGAGGAGACCGGGAGAACGCGCGTTTCGGACGGCACAAAAGCGGTCGTCGGCGGCATGATCACCAGCATGAGGATCAAATATACCAAGCAGAACAAGATGATGGCGCAGCTGACGCTGGAAGATCTGGTCGGAAGTATGCGGGTCCTCGTCTTTCCGCAGGACTATGAGCGGAACCAGGATCTGCTCACGCAGGACAACAAGGTGTTTGTGAGCGGGCGCGTCAGCGCAATGGACGACAAGGCGAGCTGGCTGATCTGCGAGAAAATATGGCCGTTTGAGGGAAAGCCGAAGAGCACGGGGATATCCGGAAGATCGGTTTCACAGGAACTGTGGATTCAGTTTGCCACGAAGGAGGATTATTACGCGAATGAAGAGAAGCTGTTTGAGGTGCTTCGGAATTCGGACGGCAGGGACTCGGTGACGATCTATGTGCGGAGACCGAAGGCTCTGCGCCGCCTGGGGGAAAACTGGACGGTGCGGGCGGATGACGAAATGATCGGCCGCCTGTCGGAGATATTCGGGCCGGAGAACGTGAAGGTGACAGGGAACGCAAAAGCGGCGAAGAACGCTTAAAATCAAAAAGGATCTGTTTTCAGGGCGGCCTGCCGGATTATTCCGGCAGGCTGTCGCGCACGCACAGCGCCCCGTACCCCAGCCGGGGATTCGGATAAACGGTCTCGGCCGCAAGCTGCCTTGCGCCGCGCCGCAGCGACGCGCGCAGCTTTTCCCCGTACAGGTACGGGTCATTCCCGTTTACGATGCCCCACTCCATCAGGAGCGCGGCGGCGCCGGTCACAAACGGCACCGCGAAGGAAGTTCCGCTGACCGCGGCGTAGCCTCCGCCTGGGGCCGCTGTCGTAAGTTCAATGCCGGGGGCGACGAGATCCGGACGGATATAAAAAGGCTCCGTATCCCTCCCGCGGCCCGAAAAGGAAGCAAACGTCATGCGGCGGGAGTCGTACGCTCCGACGGCGATCAGACGGGCGGCGGTCGCGGGAATCGTGAGCGTCGCGTCCGGCGTCGGGCGCAGAAACCGGGTCGCGTCGCTTCGGGCGCGCGAATCGGGCATCCAGATGTCAAACTCCCCGGAGACGACGCGCCGCGGCTCAAGGATGAGCTTCCAGATGCCGGCGTCAAGGTAAGCGCCCGACGGAAGAAATTCAAAGTAGATTTCCTGCTGTCCCTGGTAGGGGCTTGGCTGTCCGTAGTAAACCAGCAGCTCGGTGGTTCCAAGGCGGAAGCGGGAGGTTTCGGGGCTGCTTGGCTGTCCGAACGGTCCCGCGGTCTCCCCGTTCGGGTGGACCAGCGTGATCCTGAATTCGTCGGCGTAGTTTTTCCAGAGCTGCAGATTCAGAGCGGATTCGTAGTCGCTTATGGCAAATTCGACGGTGAGCGGGTCGTCCGCCCGGTACAGAACGTCCGCCGCGCTCCGGGATCCGGCCGCGTCCTCCGTCCGGCCGCCGCTTTTTTCCGGGGAGGGCTGCAGTTCGGCAAAAGGCGCCGGTTCCGCCGCTCCCGACAGTCCGGCGGGGATTTCCGCTCCGCCCGCGGTTCCGAACCTCGCCGAGAAATGTCCGCCGGAATTTCCCTCGTTTCCGGTTCCGGTGACAATCACTGTTTTCCAGCGGTCGGCCATCATGCTGAGATAGGTTTCGAGCAGGGAAGTGCCGCGGTGGGAGCCGTAGGTGCTGCCGAAGCTTAGGTTGACCGAGACCGGCATACGAAACTCCTGCGCTTTCCGGACGGCATATTCGACGGCCTGCATGACCTCCGCTGTGCGCGGGAGCCCGCCTTTTTCGGGAGCGCCGAGCTTTACGACAAGGATACCGGCCTGCGGCGCCATCCCGCGGTACCTTCCGCCGTAGGCCGTTCCGTTTCCGGCCGCGATTCCGAGTACGGCCGTCCCGTGGCCGCTGACGTCGCGTTCCGGAACGATCTGCAGCGCGGCCGCCCGGTCGTTTGCGGCAAGCGCGGCGTCGATCATCTCCTTTGTGTATTCGATCCCCTGAAGGAAGCCGGCGGGCGGGGCATAGGAGAACGCGCAGTCCGGCGGATTCGAAGCTTCGGACGCCGTCTGATCCCAGAGCGCCAGGATGCGCGAACTGCCGTCTTCGTTTCTGAAATCCGGATGAAAATAATCCACGCCGGAATCGATGACCGCCACGAGCACGCCCGCTCCGAAGAGATTGTACTGCGCCGCCTGAAGCGCGGATACGCAGGAAGCCGCGCGCCCCTGTTCCGCGGAAAAATACAGGAGCTTCGGCTTTTCCACATATTCGATTTCGGGAAGCGACGCGAGAAGCCGCACTTCGCTCTGCGGCAGCCGGACGATCGCGTAGCCTCCGGTGAGCAGAGTGACCGTCCAGCCCGGCCGCGCGGCTTCCAGGAGATTGCCGTGGCAGCGCACGATCACCTGCCAGGAGCGGTCCCCGGCGTCGTATCCGACGTCAAGATTCTCCGATTTTTCACGTTCCGCCTCGGTCACGTCAAGCGCGAGGTTTAAAAGATTTTCGATTTTCTGGTCGTCCATGAAGTACTCCGGCAAAAGGGCTTTCTTCTATATATATGCGCGGACGCCCCGGTATGCGCCGTTACTTCAGCGCGTCCTTCAGTTCCCTGAAATATCCGAGCGCGTCCATGCGGTCATAGACCAGCCTTCCGAGCAGTTCATATCCGTACCGGTTAAAATGGATCCCGTCCCCGTCCAGCACGCAGGACGGCGTCATTCCGGCGGACAGCATTTCCTCATCCTTTGCCGAAGGCGTGACCTTTCCGCGGGTCAGTCTGTCCAGATCCTCCATTCCCTGTCCGCACATGTATTCCCTGAGATTGATATATTTATCGCCGTATTCGGCTTCCATCGCCTCCTCGAGCGCGGCCCTCTCTTTGGCGGCGCCTGTATGGAGGCCGATCACGATAAAGCGGTTCCCGTTTTTTTCCTGGCGTTCGATCAGAGCCCGCTGCTGCCGGATCAGATCGGAGGGATCTTTATAGCCCTCGTCCAGTCCGATAAAGATCACCGGAAAATAGTCCAGCCCCATCCGGGATCCTTCCGTAATAATTTCCGTGCCGGCGGCTGCCTTTGCGGGTTTCCCGGCCTGCGATCTTGTGAAGCGGTAGCCGTACATGTTTCCGGCTCCGCTTTCCTTTTCGATCGTGATGATCCCTTTGATTCCGGCGATCGTGACATCCGCCATTCCTGCCGTGCTCTGCAGCAGCGGCGCGACGGCGTTTCCGTTTGAGGAAACCAGCTCGATAGGGACGGCGTCGGTGCCGGCCGGGATGTCCAGTTCCTTTGCGGTTACGAACGGCACGGCTCCGCTGCGTCCCAGAATGGTGTCCGTGCTCTCGCCCTCAGCGCCCATATTCAGGACCTCCGGGGCGGAGAGACGGTAAGTCTTCATCCAGGAGCCGGCCTCAAACTCAAATCCGGCGGCCTCCTCGATTGAGAACGCGCCGGTCAGATTTTTCCTGATCTGCTGCTGAAGGACGAGAGGGTAGGTGGTTCCGTTTCCGCCGATGCCCGCGGTCAGCCCGTCTCCCCAGCATATGATCCCCGGAACGGCAGAGCGGACCGCCTCCTGATACTGTTCGAACAGAGAATCAAGCCGTTCTTCCTCGGACTGCGCCGCTTCGCGCTCCCTGGCGGCGCTGTCCCTCAGGCTGGAAGCCCGGTTTACGTTGTCTGCATGCTTCCGGAAAATCATGATCCCGAGAAGCGCTGCCGCCGCGAGCGCGGCGCAGATGAAAAGCGGCCTGAGAACAGGTCTGTCCCAGGTCCGCGGATGATCCGAAAAATTATCTTTTTTCAAAACTGCCTCCTTTTACCAAAACACAGGCGCAAAGAAGTCTGAGCCAGGATATCCCGGACGGTTCCGGATTTCATGTTCTGTCATCATTTTATTATCATACGGAACGCTTTGCAATAAATTTTTGTGAAATTCCCCGGACGCCGCTTCCACCTCCGGACGCACGGCCTTTTCCGGCACGCCGCATATTTCTGATCTGAATTTCCGTTCTTTTATCCTTTCCTAAATATCGGTTTGTAAACTGCCAGTTGTTCGACAGAACGGCCTTTTTCTCTTATACTATGACCATAGTAACCCGACAAGATAAAGTTTTCAGAGAGATCTTATTCAGAAAGATGAAAAAGATCCGGAAGGAGGGCGGATAGAAGATGCGGATCAAACAGGAGCTTTACGATGAGATACGCAGAGTCTTCCGCTACGGCGCCTCTGAAAAGGGAGGGGTGCTTGGAATACGGGACGGGGAAATCATCTCCTGTCATCTGGATCGGAAAGGGGGGAGGGGCATTGACTTTTACAAACCGGATCCGCAGTTTCTGCGGGAGAACGTCGGAGCCATACAGCAGAATGGCAGCGGGTTTTCTTTTATTCACAGCCATCCAGTGGACTGGCCTCTATCTTATTCGGATATTTCATATGTTCGTGAATTTCTGAAGCTGAATCACAGGACGACGGGGCATACCGCGCTGCTCAGAGGCGAAGAACTGGAAATCTATCAGATCGGCCCGGACGAGGCAGTCACGCAAAACAGACTGGAAGTGATCTGACCGGGCCGGAAAACCGCGAAAAATCTAAAATATCAGGAGGGATTCTATTATGAAGAAAAATACAACTGTCACCAACAACACCGCAGCAGATTTCGTATGTCCGGGATTTCCGATGCGCTACGGATATTCGTGCAACGACTGCCGTTATCTGTCCCGTACCGACATGAACAAGTACGGCGAATACTACTGCGGATATTTCCGCAAATACATGGACGCGAGCGATAATGCCTGCTCTCATCTGGACAAACGCTGATGGAGAGCTCCCGGGAACAACCCGGCCGTCCGATTGACTTGTCGTCCTGTGATTCGTAAGGCCCCGGCTGGCGGAAGTCAGCCGGGGCTTTTTTTGCACAGGCCCGCATGAGGAAATCAGCTGCTGACGCAGCATGCGGGCCGCGCGGGAATGTGCCTTTGGCACATTCTTTTTTTAATTTTTTCCCCGAAACAACCGAGAAATTAACTCCAAATGACCATTTTGTGACTCCGGGGGGGGTATAATCATAAAAAACGATCAGGCGGGAGACCATGGACATAAGAAAAAATGAAAAACAGACGTTTATCG
>CANRGB010000037.1 GCA_947630005.1 uncultured Lachnospiraceae bacterium | reverse complement strand
TAGCGTCTCCTATGCATAAACCGATTGGCAAGTAAACTTGCCCTCGGTTATGCATGGAGACTGGGCTTTTATAGTAATAAGATTGTTGTTTTCTCCCAAACATTCTTCGTAAAAGGAATGTCCGGGTTGTCATACTTGCCAAATCTTTAGAAAAATCTTATAATAAAACAGCAAAGTGAGCAATACAAATTATCCGATAGCCAGTATCGGAAACAACAATACCTCACAGCCGCGAAAAATATATGGAGGGAAAATCATGGATCTGAAGGAATTCGTATATCTGACAACCCTTGCAGATGAGGGAAGCATATCCAAAGCCGCTGACCGGCTGTATATGGCACAGTCCAGCTTAAGCCAGTTTCTGCAGCAGTTTGAATCCGAACTGGGCGTTAAGCTGTTTATCCGAACCGCGAGAGGGATCCGGCCCACCTATAACGGCACAGTATTTATCGGACATCTGCAGAAAATCATGAGTGACTATCAGCGGGCCAAAAACGAGCTGTGGGACAATGAAAACATGAAAGGCGGGAAGGTGACTCTGGGAATCAGCTCGTTTCGCGGCCGCCGGATGCTGCCCGGAATTCTCAGAAGATTTTACGAAAAATATCCCGGCGTTCAGATAAAAGTGGTGGAAGAAAACAGCATGAAGCTGGAGGAACTGCTGCTAGACGGTCAGTTGGATCTGGCCATAATCGCGATGCCCCCTGTAAAATTAAAAAAAGAAGTCACATTCCTGAAAAAAGATGAAATACTCATCGTGGCAAACAAAAATCATCCCGTCATGGAATTTGCCCAACCAAAAGAAGATTCGCCCGGCTCTTACTGGATCGATCTGCGCGACGCCGCCAGATTTCCCTTTATCCTGAGCGACTACAGCACCATGCTGGGCACCATAGGCCGGAATCTGTTCCAAAAAGAGAAACTTCGCTGCAATGTTCTGCATGACAATATTACTGCCGCCCTGGCGGTCTCCATGGCCTCTGAAGGGCTGGGGCTGACATTTACTTATTATTCCCATGCGGAACCTACAAAAAACAGCATCTTCCTCAGCATTGGCGAAAAAGGCGTATTCCTGGATCTGGGACTGGCCTATCCCTCCACAGAATACTACTCCAGGGCTTCCGAAGCGCTGGAATCCGTCATACGGGAAATTTATCTGACAACATAGAAGAGAACAACTTGGAATTGTCGGAAAATCAATGAACAGTGGGAAGAACTAAAGGAAGAGTCCCACACGAATGTGATGAGTGAAAGGGAGATCCCGAAAAGGTATATCCAAATACTGCTTCAGGACCCGCAGGCGGGTCCTGAAGCCACAAACTATTCTGTATAATTCACCGCGTCGTCAAACAGCTTCTCCACTTCTTTCGACGGCTCCTCCGTGCAGAGCGTCACAATCACCGCCGCGATCAGGCTGATAACGAATCCGGGCGCAAGCTCATAGATTCCGGTCGATGAGAGGAACATATACCAGCCGCCGTCCACCACAGCGCCGACCACGATACCTGCGATCGCACCCTTGAAGTTAAACCGTCTCCAGAAGAGACTGAGCATGATCGTCGGACCGAAGGCGGAACCGAACATGCCCCAGGCGTTCGACACCAGATCCATGATGGAACCGGCATTCGGATTGGAAGCGATCAAAAGAGCCGCGGCCGCGATCACAAGAACGACCACACGGCCGATCCAGAGCATTTCCTTGTCGCTGGATTTTCCCTTGCGGAAGATCGGTTTGTAAACATCGCTCGCGAACGCGGAAGCTGCCGCGAGGAGCTGGCTGTCCGCCGTACTCATCGACGCCGCAAGAACTGCCGACAGCAGGATGCCGGAGATGATGCCCGGGAAGATCCGGCGCACGATCTCGATAAATACAAGCGAATTTTGGTTGATCTGCTCATCGTAGCCGAGGAACATACGGCCGATGATACCGATCAGCGCCGCAAAGATCACGATCAGGATCGTCCAGGTGATTCCGATCTTCGCGGATTTTTTCAGATCCTTCTGTGATTTCAGCGACATAAAGCGGATGATAATGTGCGGCATTCCAAAATATCCGAAGCCCCACGCAAGACCGGAGATGATCGCTTTCCAGTCAGAGAACGCGTCCCAGTAACCAGCCTGGATCTCGCTGCCCGCTCCCGTATCAAGCAGAGCCGCCGCGAAAATCGGCGCGATCAGCATGGCTCCGAGGATCAGCATGCCCTGGAAAAAGTCGGTCCAGCACACCGCGGAGAAACCGCCGAGGAACGTATAGCCGACAATGATGACTGCGGCAAGGTACATGGCCGTCTGCGCGTCCATGCCGATTACCGTGTTGAACAGCGTACCGCAGGCCTTGACGCTCGAAGCCGCATAGACCGTATACGCAATAAGGAACACAATCGCGCAGATCACCTGAAGCGCGTGTGACTTCGAGAGAAAGCGGTTCGCCAGATACTGCGGCACCGTAATCGAATCATTCGCGACGATCGAGAAACGGCGAAGCCTCGGGGCTTCCAGAATCCAGCTGACCGTATAGCCGATCGCAAGTCCGACCGGAATCCACACCTGGCCGACGCCGAGCGCGTAGATCGAAGTCGGAAGACCCATGAGCACCCATGCGCTCATATCCGACGCTCCTGCCGAGAGTGCAGTCACCCACGGACCCATTTCTCGGTCGCCGAGGAAATATGTTTTCTCGCCGCCGTTTTTATTCTTAAAGAAAAAGAACAGGCCGATACCAAGCATAAACGCGAGGTAAATAATGAATACAACAACTTCTGACATTTTCATAAACAAGACTCCTGACTCTATGTAATGATGTTGGGGTCAAAAGAGATTTTGCCCCATGATGCCGCGGATTTCTTCGCGCTTCGTGGTCTTCGCTGCGCTGCTGTCACTTTCTTCCGTCATGATCAGCAGTCTCACTTTGCGCGGCAGTACAGTGTGAACTTCCTGCTGCGGATTTTCCGCGGCGTGCTCTCTTTCATCCGGGATACTGTGCCGTCCCGTTCTGCAGAGCATCCGTGCGCATTGCCGGAAACAGTGTGCCTGCGCTTCCTCCCTTCAGAATCTCATACAGCGCTTCCGGGTTTTTCCCGTTCATGATGACGACATCCGTTCCGTTTGAGGCAGCTGTCTCGGCCGCGTGCAGCTTCGTCTTCACTCCTGCCGCCCCGCGCCGCGAACCGCGCGTCGCCGTATAAGAGTAAACCGTCTCGTCAAACTGCTCGATCCGCTCGATCGGCCTCGCGTCCGGAAATTTCCGCGGGTCTTTGTCATAAATACCGTTGATATCAGCCAGAATGACAAGCCGCTTCGCCTTGCAGAGCGTGGCGACAATGGCGGAGAGCAGATCGTTGTCTCCAAACGAATGGTCTTTCGACTCGATCTCCGAGTAATTTACGGAATCATTCTCATTGACGATTGGGATTACCCCCAATTCAAGAAGCGAATTGAACGTGTTCGTCAGATTCTCCTTCTTCTCCTCCTGCTCCATATCCTCCGCGTTCAGAAGAATCTGGGCGATCGTCTTGTCATAATCCCCGAAAAACCGGTCGTAGAGATAGAGCAGACTGCACTGTCCCACCGCGGAAACCGCTTGTTTCATGCGCAGGCTGTTCGGCCTGGTCTTCAGCTTCAGCTTATTCACGCCCGCGGCGATCGCTCCGGAAGATACCAGAATCAGCTCGTATCCCATGTTATGGATATCCGCGAGCACCCGGACCAGATGTTCCATGCTGCGCAGATCACTCTTTCCGACCTCATTCATCAAAGTGGATGTTCCGATCTTCACAACGATCCTGTTCTGGTATAAACCCATGCTCCGCCTCCTGACAGTAAACGCTCATGCCCGCCCGCGGGCACCGCCCTGCATAAATGAAAGTTATCCGGATTGCTCCGTGCCTTTTCGGCCGGGTGTTCTGTCCCTGATCTTTACAGGCAGCGCATAAGATAAAACCTGTATGCGGTTCCGATCATCAGCCACCGCGCTCTGATCTTTACAGGCGCCGCGTCAGGATAAAAACCGCGTAAACAGGAATAAAACGACCCTTGCAATTCGCACTGTGGTAGTGTAGCATAAGAAAGTAAATTATAAAAGCGAATGTTTGTCATAGAATACATGACAAAATCAGATAGATAAGGCCTGCCCGCTTTCTGTGCGGACGCGCAGCTGCAAAACAGCTTTTCTCTGCACAGCCAAAGCAGCACCATACAGGAATAAACGAAAGGACTCGACGCCCTATGGACATGAATATTCAGAAATATCTGGCATTTCTAAAAACAGTAGAATACGGAAGCTTTACGAAAGCAGCGGAATCCCTGAACTACTCGCAGTCAGGAATCAGCCGCATGATCCACGACCTGGAAAAAGAGTGGAAAGTTTCGCTGCTTGAGCGGGGCAGAGCCGGCGTGAAGCTGACCTCAGACGGACTTCAGCTTCTCCCCTTTGTAAAAAACGTATGCGCCGGATACCACCAGCTGCAGATCCAGGTGGATGATCTGAACGGGATGCAGTCGGGCCTGATCCGCATCGGCGCGTTCCCAGGCGCGGCGGCGCACTGGCTGCCAAATATCGTCAGAGAATTTCAGAAGGACTACCCGAACATCGACTATGAACTGTTGCCCGGCGATCACGCGGAAATTGAGCAGTGGATTCTGGACGGGCGCGTGGACTGCGGCTTTCTCTGTCTGCCCGCCCATCCTGATCTCGAGACAGTCTTTCTCGAGCAGGACCGACTGCTCGTTGTCCTTCCGGAAGGCCATATGCTCGCGGACTGTGACCGGTTCCCCGTGACCGAACTGTGCAGCGAGCCGTTCCTGCTGCCAGAAAAGGGCGGCCGGTCCGAGATTTCCGAGATCTTCGAGCGCTGGGACCTGAGCCCGAAGATTCATTTCACAACCTGGGATGAATCCGCCATTCTGGCGATGGTCGAGAGCGGCCTGGGTATCAGCATTCTGCCTGAGCTCAGCCTGCGCCGGATCCCTTACCATATCGCCGCAAAGGAACTTGATGTCCCGGCCTACCGGAACATCGGTCTCGCGCTGCGCAGCAGAAAAACCGCGTCGCTCTCCGTCAAGCGCTTTCTGGAATACGTGCGGTTCCGATAAACTGCAGCCCTGCCCTTGCGTCAGAAATCAGGAAGTCTGCCGCCCCAGCTCCCGCTTTCTGCGTGTCATCAGTCCCCCGATCCGTCCGGTCTCACGCGCGGTCAGAGCCCTCCATCCGTCCGCCTTTACTTTTTCAAGAAGGCCGAGCTCCTCCGCGATCTCATATTTCATCCGGTCGTCCGGGCTGAGTTCTTCCCACACGATCTTTTTGTTCTTTTCTGACATAAAAAACCATACTCCTTTCTGCGGCCGCCGTCAGACATCCGGAATCCGGCGGATGTCCGGCCCGCAGCCTTGTCTCCGATAGGAGTATGGTCTGTTTTTCTGAAATTATACACGAAAAGCCCGGGCCGCGCAGATCCGCGCTGCTTTCAGCCGCCGTCCTCCCATGCGCAACGGCTCTGCGTCGGTCTTTCCATATGCGGCGTTTCTGCGCTCTAGTATGGCTCCTCCGGCATGATAAGCGCGGCCAGAACATAGAGCAGCACCACCCCTACGTGCAGAAACAATCCCAGCACGATAAATATCAGCCTTACAAGCGTGGAATCAAGATTAAAATACCGCCCCAGTCCCCCGCAGACTCCAAACAGCTTCCGGTCATCCTTTGATTTGTATAATTTTCTCATATTGTTTCACTCCTTATCTGTTCTCTGTAAAAGAAAGCGCAACCGAACCGACTCCGCAGGATATTTTTATCTCCCGCCCCGCGCCGTGATCGACTTTCTGCTTCGCACCGCTCACCTCAGGAGCCTCCCCGCGCGCCATGCCGGCGGCCTGTTCCTGATGATCCCCGTCATAGTCTTCCCCGTCTTCCACGTCATAATCTGCTTCGTGGTCCGCGTCATGCTCGTCCACATCATCCGCGTCGTGTTCATCTTCATGGTCCGCGTCATGCTCGTCCACATCATCCGCGTCGTGTTCGTCTTCATGGTCCGCGTCATGCTCGTCCACATCATCCGCGTCGTGTTCATCTTCATGATCCGCGTCATGCTCGTCCACATCATCCGCGTCGTGTTCATCTTCATGGTCCGCGTCATGTTCTTCCGCATCATCCGTGCTTCCCGCCGGCATCAGGACCCCCTTCTTCACCGTGATATCCCCGACACCGCAGTCGAGCTTGTAATCAAAATCCGTCTCCGCGCCCGCAAGCAGCAGAGACACATCTCCGACGCCGCACTCAATCTTCAGTTCATTCTGCACATCCAGCCGCATCCCGCAGTTTCCGACGCCGCAGTCGATATCCGCTTCCCGGCAGATAAGCATTCCGTCCTCCATCAGGATATCTCCGACGCCGCAGTCGATATGAAGCCCGTCGACCACTGTCTCCTGCGGGATCCTGATCTCAAGCCAGGCCGTTTCCTGCTGCGCATGCCAGAACGGAAAGGTGCCGCCTCCGGACTTGATCTTCAGCGTCCCGCCCGATTCCCTGCACTTAAAATCCGACGGAAGCTTATAGCCCGTGACCTCCCATTTCTCTTCCTCCCACGGAATCAGCCTGCATTCTATCTCGGAGATATCGAGAGTGAGACTGTCGATCCCGCGGTAGCTCTGCTCGAACTCAATATCGCCGGCAGCCAGCTGCGAGAATTTCTCGCTGTTCGAGCGGGAAGTTCCATATGATCTGCCGGACTGAATGACCTGGGCAAAATCGCTCCCTCTGAATCCGAGGCAGACACTGGCAGTACAGAACGCTCCGCCGGTCACCCCGAAGACGAAAGCCGCGCCAAGCAGCAGTTTCGTCGTCCTTTTCACGGGCGATCCCTCCCCTCTCCGAAAAATCTGTCAAGTATTCCGCGCAGCCGCCATAATCCTTCCCGGACGATATCACGGATCAGCCGGACCATCCACGGGACCGCTGTGGTACATCCCCATTTTGCCAGTATAAACAGGAGCATCGACACAGCCAGAAGCAGGAATCCGCCTCCGATCGTCATCAGGCTGACCGCGGCAGCCGACACATCGGCCGCTCCGGAAAGGATCATGGCGATTCCTCCCGCAAAAGCCGTCACCGCCGCCGTGATGACCGCAAAGACCAGGCCGAAAACGCCGCCGAAAATTCCCAGAATACCGCCCAGAACAACGCCGATCGCAGAAAATCCGGCCCCGATCAGGCCTCCGGCCGCCGGAAGTCCGAAAAAGATCACGAGCAGAAAAATGATAAGCGCCCGATTGCCTTCCCCCTGGCCGCCAGACTTTTCGCGCTCTGCGGTTCCCTTTTCCCAGGCGCTTTTCTCCTGATCGAAGCTTTGCCCGTCCGAACCTTTATATTCCCACCAGCGCTTTCCTCCGCCGTTCCCCCGCTCTTTTTTCCCGCCAAAAGGGTCCCGGCCGCTTCCCCGGTCCTTATCAAAACATCCCTCATAATCTTCCCGGGCGCGTTCCCGGTCTCCGCCCCAGTATTCCCGGTTCCGCTCCCGACTGCCGCCGCACCCGTTCCGGGCACGCGCAAACCGCCGCTCCCGCTCTTTTCTCCACTTGCTCCATTCCTCCCGGCAGCTCTTTCCTTCCCGCTCAAAAGAAGTCCAGCAGCCGTCTTCAGCTTTCTTTTCCTCCGCGCTCTCTCCGCCTCCGCGTCCTTCGGAGCCATCGCGCGCTCCGTCCCCCGCGGCCACGATCCCGGCGTACTGGTCCGGCACATCATAAGCTTCCTGAAAACGCACGTCCTGATATCCCCGCTCCGTAAACTCGCCCTGGCTGTCCCCCGACAGGCCGGCCCGTATTTCAGCGGCCGCCATTTCCGGGCTGCCGAACCGCCCGGCGAGTTCTTCTCCGTCCTGCGGGACGGCCTCTTCCAGATAATCCCGGTAATATCCGACCGCCTCCGCCCTCTCATCTTCCGAGAGATCGGAAAGCAGCTGTTCCAGTTCTCTTAAAAATACGTCCTTCTTCATTCCTCATTCCTCCCCGCAGACAATATTGAGGAAATCTTCGCGGAATAACTCTGCCATTCTCCGCGGTACAGGCCAAGCTGTGCCATCCCCTGCTCCGTCACCCGATAGTACCGCCTGTTCCGGCCCGCGTATTCCCTGTCATAGACCGTCAGGCAGTTATCCTTCTGCAGCCTTCGCAGCACAGGATACAGCGTGGATTCCGAGACCTCCAGGACTTTGCGCATCTCCTGTGTGATACGATAGCCGTAAGTTCCCTCCGGCTCCGCGGAGACGATCGAAAGGACGATCGCGTCAAGCAGGGCGGCTCCTGTGTTAAATACCATCTTGTTGTCCTCCCTTTTCTTCCAGAGTACCTTGTGCGAAATCTATTATTGTTTTTTATTCAATATTATATGTCATATAATATTATCTGCCGTTAAGTTTGTCAACACATTTTTAAAAATTGGGGATATCCGGGTTTTGTCAATAATTTTGCGGCAGTTTTCGGATGACCGGTCCGAAAAGGAAACCGATTGCCTTTCTCCTTTTTATGGAATATAATTACAAAGATACCGCGAAACAAAACTCTTTATGATAAGCGGAGCTGATAAAAATGTATCCGACACCCTCTGAATCAAACAGCAGATTTTCTTTATCTTCCCGCACAGTTTCCGGGAAGGAAGACGGCCTGGCAAAGCAGATTCTCCAGCTTCTGCAGGAAGAATTCATGATCCGTTTCCCGGCCTTTCCGGAAATTTTCGGACAGCTTACTCCAGTCCCGGACGCACAGACCGAGCTGTATAACTGCCAGAACATACACGCGGAGAAGAAACACGGCTCCGCCGCGGCCCTTGGAACGGACGGCAGCCATCTGTACTACAATCCGGCGCTGCTCTGTGCGGAATTTCTGCGCTCCCCAAAGCGTCTGAAGCACACATACCTGCATGTTCACATGCACTGTCTCTGCCTGCATATGTTTCAGATACCGAAATTTTCAAAGCGGCAGGACAGGCAGAACAGAGAGAGCCGCGGCGCATCGTTTCCCGAACATTCAGGGCCGCAGAATGAAACCGCAAAAGAGGAGAACCGAAAAAATCTGTGGGATCAGGCCTGCGATCTGTCAGCGGAATTCATGACCGGCCTGCTTCTCGGAGAGGAACAAAACCGTCTGACGGGGCAGCTGAGAGAGGCAGTCTCCGAGATTTCTTCCCTCTCCTCTTTCTCAGCGGAAAACGACCCGCAGAAAGCAGATGGTTTTTCCGGATTTCCCTTTTGGGACGCCTCATCCCTTCTCCCGCTCCTTCAGATCTCGCCTGCTCTGCGGGAGCTTGCCCTAGAGTGTTCCTGCGACACGCACCGCTTCTGGTACGTGGACGCGCCCGAAGGCAGCAAAACCTCTTCCGAACAGGCCCGCGCCTCCGGCGGGGAGGATTCTGCCCGGAAACATTCCGGCTCTGGCCGCCAGACTTCCTTTCTCCGGGCGAGGGAAGCCCTGGAAGAGCGCTGGGTGAAGCAGCGGCGCCGTCTGAACGCTTTCCTGACAGACGGATCCGGACAAAAAAGCGGGCAGACAGGGCAGAATGCAGAGGACGCGGCCCTGCAGAAGCCGGACGAGATGGATTACCGGAAATTTCTGCACCAGTTCGCGGTTCCCCGCGAGGAGCCGGTCCTCGACATGGATTCGTTCGACTATATTCCCTATTATTACGGACTGACCCGGTATGAAAACATGCTTTTTCTGGAACCGCTTGAATACAGCGAGGTAAACCGGCTTGACGAGTTCGCGATCGCGATTGACACTTCCGGATCCTGTTCCGGCCGGATCGTCCGCCGTTTTCTGGAAGAAACCTGGAATATCCTGCGGCAGAAAGAAAATTTTTTCGCGCGGATGCGGCTGCATCTGATCCAGTGTGACTCGATGATCCAGGAGCACCGGATCATCACAAGCGTGGAACAGTGGGAAGAGACCCTGCCCGATCTGAAGATCCTGGGACTTGGAAACACCGATTTTCGTCCCGTATTCGACTACCTGAACACGCTGATCGAAAAGAAGGAGATCCGGCGGCTGCGCGGGCTGCTTTATTTTACCGACGGGGACGGAATTTACCCGAAAACCCGCCCTCCTTTCGACACCGCTTTTGTATTTCTGAACCGGCGGCTGGAAAAACAGAAGATACCTGACTGGGGAATCCGGCTGAATCTGGATCTTCCGGAGACATTTGACGCATAGGACCGGACGGAAAACGGCACGCGCTCTCCAAAAGTTCCGGCAGCCTCCTGTTTTAAACCCCCGCCGTTTTATCCCGGAGGATAACTACATGAATATCAAAGAAGCCAAACAGGAAATCATCCATACCATAAAAGCCTACACGGCAAGGAACGCGGCGGGAGCATATGCGATTCCGCCCCGCCATCAGCGCCCGGTTCTTCTGATCGGACCGCCCGGAATCGGCAAGACGGCGGTCATGCAGCAGGCGGCCGAGGAATGCGGCGTCGGCTTTGTCTCCTACACGATGACGCACCACACGCGCCAGAGCGCCGTTGGTCTTCCTTTTATCAGAACCCGCTCTTTTGACGGGCGGGAATACTCCGTCACGGAATACACCATGAGCGAGATCATCGCCTCCGTCTTTCAATGTATGGAGGAAAGCGGAAAAAAAGAAGGGCTGCTGTTTCTCGATGAGATCAACTGCGTCTCCGAGACGCTTGCCCCGACGATGCTGCAGTTCCTTCAGAACAAGACGTTCGGAAGCCACCGTCTTCCGGACGGCTGGATCCTCGCCGCCGCGGGAAATCCTCCGGAATACAACAAATCCGTCCGAGAGTTCGACATCGCCACGCTCGACCGCCTGAAATATATCCCGGTGGAAGCGGATTACGGCGCGTGGCGCGCCTATGCCCTGGAAGCCGGCATTCACGGCGCCATTCCCGCTTATCTGGATACACACCGTGACCGTTTCTATCTGATGCGGCAGACTTACACGGAAAAATCTTTCGCGACCGCCCGCGGCTGGGAAGACCTGTCCTGCCTTCTGCTCCAGTATGAGGCCCTGCGCCTGCCGGTGACGGCCGCTCTGATCGGACAGTATCTGCACGCGGAAGAACTTGCGCGCGATTTTGCCGGCTATTATCAGTTCTTCACCGCAAGAAAAGAAGCTCTGCCCGTGGCCGCCATATTCTCCGGCGAAGAGAGCGCCGTCCTCTCCTGCCGCAGTCTGCTGAGGGAAGCGCCGTTTGACGAAAAGCTGCTGCTCGTTCACCTTGGGCTCTCTTTCCTGGGTGATCGCCTGCGGTCCTGGGAACAGAAGCAGAGACAGCTGCGTCTCTTTGACGACGCGCTGGAGCGGCTGATCCGCCACCAGAAACAACAAAAGCTGCCTTCCCTCGCAAAAGCGGCCGGGCCATTCCTCGTCAAAGAGGAGGAAATTCTCGCAGTCCGGCAGCAGCACGGCCTGTCCTCCGACGAGGAAATCCAAAGTACGAGGCAGGTTCTGTACGAGCTCCGCGACCTCGCGTACCGCTGCCGCAGCGTTTCGTCTGTGTCAGACGTTCCGGATTCCCGGCAGAACTTTACTTCCGTTTCCGGCTGTGCTTCATCTGCGTTTGCATCGGACATTCCGGATTCCCGGCAGAACTTTGCTTCCGTTTCCGGCTGCATCCCGCCCGCATCGGCGTCAGACGGTTCCGTCAGCATTCGAGTATCCGTGCCGCCTGACCTGGCTTTTTTTGAGGCAGAAAAAAAGGCCCGCCAGGATTCTCTGCTGGCAGACGCAAAGGAGCTTCTCCTTATGCTGGAACGCTTTTCCCTGCTTCTGGAAGAATCAGGCGGCCCGGAACTTACACTGTTCGTCTCTTCCTTTTCCCAGAACAAACACGCCGTCTCTTTTCTGAAAAAATATCCGTCCGCACTGTTTGAACGGCTTAAAGAACGGCTGCGGTTCGAATCGCGGGAAGAGGAACTGCGGCAGGCGCTGGCCGCGGCTTTTTCCGTATAAACAGTTCTCTTGGGGAAATGCGTTCGTGTGCTGCGTCAGCAGCTGACTTCCTTACACAGACCTGCGCATAAAGGAAAGCACGCTGCCCACAACAATCAGTAACAGCGTGCTTTCCTTATCGGTCTGACGACCTTTTATTTTGTTCTGTATTATTCAATCTGCGTCATTCAATTCCATGCTTTCCGCAGATATCCGCAAGACAGCATTTCTCACAATACGGTTTTGTCCGCGCGGTACATACGCCGCGCCCGTGGTACACGAGACGGTGACAGAAATCACTGCCTTCCTCGGGCGGAATGATCTTCCAGAGCGCCATCTCAACCTTCTTCGGATCTTTGATCTGATCGACAAGGCCAATGCGGTTCACAAGGCGGATGCAGTGCGTATCCGTCACAATCGCCGGTTTGCCGAAAACATCTCCCATGATAAGGTTCGCGCTCTTGCGCCCCACACCGGGAAGCTTCAGAAGCGCGTTGAAATCGTCCGGAACCTTTCCTCCATAAGTATCCCGCAGCATCCTCATGCACGCGCTGATATCCCGCGCCTTGCTCCTTCCGAGGCCGCACGGCCGCACAATCTCCTCGATCTCCTCAGGCTCTGCCTGCGCGAGGGATTCCAGATCCGGAAACTTCGCGTACAGTTCCTCCACAACAACGTTCACTCTGGCGTCCGTGCACTGCGCGGCCAGCCTGACGCTGACCAGAAGTTTCCATGCCTGGTCATAATCCAGCGTACAGTCCGCGTCCGGATATTCCTCTTTCAGGCGCGCGATCACCGCGAGCGCCAGCTCTTCTTTTGTCATGGCAAAGTCCTCCGAATCTCCCGGCACTTTTCCGCCTTCTTATGTATCATGACATCCGGACAAAAGCGGTCCGCTTCCCCTGCGGCATCCTTGTTTCAATCCGCGTCCGGTATTTCACAGAGCAGAATTAAACCCTTTTGCAGTCCGTCCGGACCTGAGTGGATTCCGTCCCGCGGCCGGTCTTTGTCACAGCTGCTTCACGGCCGCGACCGTCCGCTCATAATCCTCTTTCACCTGCTTGAGGGCATTCTCCAGATGATCCGTCTGTCCGCTCCGGATCAGTTCCGTCAGCTCATGGCTGGACTCATAGAGCTTTGTAAAAGACAGATTCTGGCTTACGCCTTTGATCGTATGGGAAGCGCGGAACGCCTCGTCCATATTTCCCTCTTCAAGGGCTTTGATCAGATTATCGTAGCTGGGGTCTGACAGAAACTTTCCGGCAAATCTGCGGATCCTGTCCTCATTGCGGAAACGCCCCAGTATCTCGTCATAATTGCCGCCCAGCGCGTCATAACATTCTTTGACAGTCATACCGTCACTCCTTCCATAAAATCACTTAAGACAACACGAGAACCTTGCCGATCACACCCGTATATACAGGCGGCCGGTCGATCGACCACATGGACCGGCATACGATCTGAACTCTCTTTGTCCCATCGGAAAGTCTGAAATCACACTCGTACCGCACAACCGGATCGTCCGACGTCGACCGGCGGATCAGGGAACTGAGTTCCTCCATCTGTTCCTCTCCCATAACTCCGCTCAGCTTCCCGCCTTCCATGGGATCCATGATCACCTTACTGATCCCGAGCCGCTTGGCTCCCCACTCGGACAGAACGACCATCGGGGGCACCAGTGTATACTCAAACTGAAGCTCATTTGATACGGACATCAGGAATTCATATTTAATCCTCTCATGCTCAAGTACGCGCAGATTTCTCTCGGAGGTTGTAAGATCATCATGCTGCATCATCTCTTCCGCGATCTTCTTGATCTCCTTTTCGCTGCTCTGGCTCGCCGCGTCCTGCTTCAGCTCATACTGAACCGCGTCGGCGGACTCCATCAGACATTCAAGAAGCAGGGGATTAAACGTGCCGCACTCTCCGTTCAGAATCATCTGCATCGCAATCTCATGCGTAAACGCTTTCTTATATACACGCTCGCTTGTGAGCGCGTCATACACGTCGGCTATGGACACGATCTGGGCCGCGATCGGAATCTCCTCCCCCTTCAGCCCGTCCGGATAGCCTCTGCCGTCGTAGCGCTCGTGATGCCAGCGGGCGATTTCATACGCTACCCGCACAAGCGGCGCGTTCTGATACTGAGGAATCTCCTTCAGCATGGCCGCACCGAGCTCCGAGTGCGTCTTCATGATCTCAAATTCTTCTTTTGTCAGACGGCCCGGCTTGTTCAGGACCTCGGACGGTATCGCGATCTTGCCGACATCGTGCAGAGAAGACGCCATGCTGATCAGGGATACGTCCGACTTCGACAGGTGATATTTATCCGTCTTTTTCATCAGCTGACGGAGCAGTATCTCCGTGATCGTCCGGATATGAAGCACGTGAAGCCCGCTCTCTCCGTTCCTGGATTCCACGATATGGCTCAGGATGGAAACCATCAGTCCGTTGCTCTTCTCCCGCTCGATAATCTGATCCGTCACAAGTCCGATCAGCCGCTTCTGCTTCGCGTACAGCATGATCGTGTTGATCGCTCTCCGGCGGACGACCATGGCGTCAAACGGACGGCTGATATAATCGGTAACACCCGCCTCGTACGCGCGCTCCATAAAATCCGGAGTGCTCTCTGCTGAGATCGTGATCACAGGTATGTCATCGATCCAGCGGTACTTATTCATAATCCTGAGGACCTCAAAACCATCCATCTCAGGCATAACAATATCCAGAAGAACAAGCGAGATATCTGTCCCAAGCTTCTGGATCATGGCGACAGCTTCCACACCGTTCGACGCCTCCAGAATCTCATACTCGTCCATCAGCATGTCCGTGAGGATCCAGCGGTTCATTTCGGAATCGTCCACAATCAAAATCTTCTGCTTATTTTCATTTTCTCTGCTCATCTCTACCACTTTCCAGGCGGTCATGTCGTAACTGCTGCTGCCAGCTTCGTGACCTTTGCTGCTGTTCTATCTACAAGATAACAAAAACTTTACCTAACTGCCAAACCAAATATTTATCCTGTTTGTGACAAGTCAACATTTATATCATATAACAAAACATTTCTTTTGAAAAGAGTTATTTTGAAATTTTTACGCGAACAGCATGATTTTTTCCGCACTGCCGTCTTCCCCGCTCCAGACCAGGCAGCGGGTTCCTTCCGCGATATCCTCCGCCGTGACGATATTTCTGGTCAGGTACGGGCAGACTTCCGCCGCATCCGACAGGACAAAGCGCTCCCCCTCATCGGATGACAGGATCTTCCTGCCGTCCTCCTCCCGCACAGGACCGTCAGCTGTGATATATACCGGGACCGCGGCGTCCTCCTGCACATTGACAAGGACCAGCGCGGGCGTCGTCTGAGGCGGCAGCGACATGGTCATCGCAGGGCCTAGGTACGCCTCAAAAAGTCCTTCCGACGCGTCGGCCGGCTCCACAGGCAGTCCGGAAGCCGCGTCGAGAACCAGCGTCGATTCCGGATCGATCTGAAGAATCATCTCCCCCGGAGAGGAAACCCCGGACTGATTGTCGACGGTTATGCTGCTCTCGTCGGATCCCAGGATCTCGCCCCGGATCCGGAAGGTTTCAATCGTAATCTCATCCGCGGCCTCCTCCCCGGACGGATTCTCCTGCGGGAAATCATTTTCTCCTGAAACCTCCGTTTCACTCTCCCCCGCGGAGCCGGAAACTTCCGAGCTTTCCGTCTGGATAATCAGCGGAACCGCTTCCTCCCCCGACGTCTCTTCCTGCGCAGCGGCGCTTCCCGGCTCCTCCTCCGTCATCACCTCGATCAGATACTCCCCGGCTGCGGTTTCCTCCGGCTCTTCTGCCGGTTCCTCTGCCTGTTCTCCCGCTCCCTGTTCTTCCACTCCCTGTTCTTCGGCCGGACTTTTTGCGGAAAGCTTTTCCCCGGTCTGCCGGGAACATCCGCACGCCATGCCTGCCAGTACGGTTATTCCAAATGCCAGTAGTATTATCTTTTTCCTCATCGTCTCTTTCTCCTTATCGTTTTTGCGGCGCCCGCAGTTAGTATGTCCTGAAACCGGCCTACATTTTCAGAATCAGACACGCAATCTGATATTTCAGACGCTCCTGCGCCGTGTCAAGGCCCGAGCCAAGCAGTTTTTTGATGCTGTTGATCCGGTAAATGACCGTGTTGCGGTGCGTAAACATGCTCTCGGCCACACTCTGGATGCTTCCGTTGCTCTCAAGATATCTCTGCAGCGTCTCGACATAGCTTGTTTTGTGCCTGCTGTCATGCTCAAGCAGAGGACGCAGGGTGTCCTCCCCCATCTCGCGCAGAAGCCGGAGGTCCTCCGTCCGGCTGAACAGACGGTAAATCCCCATCTCGTCAAAGCAGAGGATATCCCGCCCGGTACGCAGCGCCATGTTTACCGCCGCGCGGGCGCGTTTGTATCCGAGCCTCAGATTCGTGATGTCCGTCACGACGCTGCCCACTCCGACCGAGACATGTTCCGACGGCATTTTCTGCTTCACGCGCCGGATGAATCCTTCCATGATCTCCTTTACCTGCTTCTCCGAAAGCGCGTTGACCACCAGCGTAAAGCAGGAATCATAATAAAAGAAATGCGCGTTGTGCGTGATGTTTTCCAGATAGATCTGCAGACGGTAGCTGAGACGCCGCCGCTCCACCGTGTCCATGGTATCCAGGTCGCCGGTTGAGATCAGGACAATCTGAAAAGTCCCGTCCACATCAAAATAAGGAAGAAGATCCTTCTCATAAAGCCCCATCGTCTCCGGCTCCTCGATCGCGTGGATCAGCGCGTTCGAGATCTGCTCATCCGCAGCCCCCTGCAGCAGCACGCGGACGCTGAGATCCTTGATCATATCATACAGCTGCGTGCTCCAGGGCACCGTCAGCAGCGGAAAGTCGTTTTCATCGCAGCAGCGCGCCACGGCCGGCGGAATCTCACGCACATACTGCCCCGTATTGACAATCAGGCCGGAAGCGTGGATCTGCACCAGATTCTCCACCAGCCTCAGCAGTTTCTCCTCCGTATCAAACCCCAGCCCTGTCGTAACGGCCAGGTCTTTTCCTTTAAAGTTTCTCAGAACCATGCTGTCCTCAATCAGAAGAATCCAGCTGATGGAATTGGACCATCCGGCTTTTCCCGCGGCCATCTCCATGCGGTACTTGTCCCTGGAAACCGTCAGCATGTCCTCAATTGTAAAACCCATATGTCCCCTTTCTTCCCCCGTGACGGTCCGCACCAGGAGCAGTCCGGCATCTTTGTGCTTCCGGCACAAATTTGCTCTTCCATTTTTAGGACTACAGCCTATGGTAATTTGGAACCGGCATGGTATTATATGGTTATAGAGTACGAACCGATTTGTTTGTTTCAATATATACTAAGATAACAGGAGGTGCGTGATATGTCAATGTATGGATTTGAATATTACAGAATGGAAGACCCGCAGCCGGCGTGGATGCGGAATGAAAGATATGAGTACTGCGAGCCATTTGAGAGCGCGCCGCTGTTCGAACGGACCGGATTCATGAGGCTTCCGTTCATACAGTTTCTTATCTCATTGTTCTGATGTCCGGACGCCGTTCCCGGCACGGATGAGAACGCTGCATAAGAAAGCTGCATTAAGAAAACTGCATTAAGCAAGCTTCCCTGAGATTTTCCAAGACAGGCTTCCTATGAAAGCTCCATGCAAAAGCTGCGGTGCTTTCATGTGTTCATTCCCCATATACAGCCCGTCCGGCACGTAATGTCCCGTGCGCCGGATGGGCTTTTGTATGCGCAGGCCCGCATAAGGAAATCAGCTGTCGGCGCAGCATGCGGGCCGCGCGGGCGAGCAGGAGGAAAAGCTGCCTCCTACTCGATTTTTTGTATTTTCACACTGTCCGAAACAGGGTACGGCAGTCTCTTCCGCCTCTGACCAAATTGCAGGACAGGATTCCGGCCTTTCCGCTCAGCCGCGCGCGGCAGCCGCTCTCATATAACTGCCCAGCCCTTCAAACTGATCAGAATAGCTCACGGCCTCCTCATACTGATTGGACTGCAGCGCGATCTTCACCGTATTGCAGACGCAGCGCTTCAGCTCGCGGATGTCCAGCGTCCCTTCTTCAAGTTCCCTGCGGATATTCTCATGGTCGGACGGCGCGCCCGGCATGACCATATCGTTTCCAGCACGCATACAGCCTGCCGCCGTACATTCTCCTGCCGTAGAATTCGTCGTCGTCGTCCAGTCCGTCATGACGGCCCCCGCGAATCCCCATTCATCCCGCGCCGCCTTCGTGCAGATATCATGACAGTTTGCCGCGTGGACGCCGTTAATCAGATTATAGGACGTCATGATGCACATGGGCTGAGAATTTTTCACAGCGATCTCAAAACCTTTCAGATAGATCTCGCGCAGCGTCCGCTCCGAAAGCACGGAATCGGAACCCATGCGGTTGTCCTCCTGATTGTTGCAGGCAAAATGCTTGATCGTCGTCCCGCAGCCCGGCACCTTCTGCACACCCAGCGTCATCGCGGAAGCCATGATGCCGGAGAGAAGCGGATCTTCCGAATAATACTCGAAGTTTCTTCCGCAGAGCGGATTTCTGTGGATATTCATGCCCGGCGCGAGCCAGAGCGTCACACCGAACAGCTCCATCTCATGACCGATCATCTCACCGACTTCCCGGACGAGCTCCGCGTCCCAGGTCTGCGCCAGCAGCGTCCCCACCGGGATCGCCGTGCAGAACTGCCATCGCGTCGTCCCCTTTTTCTCCTTTTTCTCCGCGAAAAAGCCTCCTTCGAAGGCTTCCATAAAGCCGCCCCTCACGATCTGTCCGTCCTCAATCTGGTACTCACGGGCCAGCCGCAGTCCCGCGGGGCCGTCCGCAAGCACAAGACTCGCAACATTCCAGGGTTCGGACTTCGCCACGGAAACCGTCTCGGCCGCAGCCCCGGGAACCGTCTGTCCCGCGGCTCCAAGCTCATTCTCCTGTCCTTTCGCGATATCGCCGGTCGCAAACGCGACGAGCTGATCCAGGGAAAGACTCTCCGTGATTTCTCCTGCCCTGCCCGGAAGCTGTTCCGGAACTTCCGCATAGGCGACAGTCCTCGTAAGGAGCTCCGCCGCGCGGATCCCGACGCAGGGAAGTTTTTCCGCCTCCGAAAGCCAGGCCGCCTCCTTCTCCCGCATTTTGTCCGCGTCAGGCCGCAGTTCCTCCAGGTCCTCGGCTCCGCGGCAGATATTCCGGCATCTGGTCAGCACAGCGTCCGCGTCCAGACGGACAGAACCCGCGAGCACGGCGCTCTCCAGGGAATTTCCGACCCAGATACCGTAAGTGCCGGCCTCAAGGATCCAGGCAGCCTGCTTTTCACAGTAGGAGGCAAGCTGCTCCAGCGCGAACGTGATCTCCAGCGTCTGCGCCTGTCCCGGCTGCAGAAGTTCCGTCTTTCCAAACCCGGCCAGCCGGCGGTACTCTTTCGGAAGCGTTCCCTGCGGACAGGACACATAGATCTGCGCGACCTCTTTTCCCGCAAAGACCGTTCCCGTGTTCCTGACTTCCACACACACAGACACTTCCGGCCTTCCGGTCCCGATCCTCTCGACAGAAATCTTTTGGACTTTCAGCGCGAAATCCGTGTAGGAAAGTCCGTACCCGAATCCATAACGCACCGGAACGTCAAACGTATCGAAGTAGCGGTATCCGACATAGATACCCTCCCGGTACTCTTCCCGGTACAGATCGCCGCTCTTGAAGCTGAAATAAGAAGCGCTGGGATAATCCTTATAGTCGAACGCCCAGGTGTCCGCCATCTTTCCGGACGGAGTCACATCCCCAAAAAGCACGTCCGCAAACGCGTTTCCTCCCTCCTGTCCCGCCTGCATGAACTGCAGAATCGCGCGGATATTCGGAAACTCCTCCGTAAACGCCAGATCCACCAGTCCGCCCGTATTTACGACCAGAACCACATTCTGATAGCAGGCGGAAACCTGTCCGATCAGGGCCTTCTCCTGCGGGGTGATATAGTAATCGCCCTCCGTGTCGTGCCGGTCCGCGTTTTCCCCCGCGACACGGCTCAGGACAAAGACCGCGGTATCCGCCCCGTCCGCTTTCGCAGTCTTCTCGTCAAGCGGCGAACCGCACGGCATCTGAAACTGAGACGCGGAATAAGCCGCGAAAAAATTTCCGCCGTAGTCGTCCATTTTCGAGAAAATATCATTCTTCCAGTCCAGCCTGGCCTGCGTATACAGGCGCTCATACTCCTCAAGCCATGCTTTGCTGGTCACCTCGCAGCCCGCGTTTTCCAGACCTTGATAAAGGTTCACGCAGTCACGCTCATTCACATCCCCGGATCCCGTTCCTCCCTTTATCGTCTTTACCGCGCCCGCCCCGTAAAGGCCGACCCTGCTTCCCTTTTTCAGCGGAAGCAGATTTCCCTCGTTTTTCAGCAGAACGAATCCCTCAGCCGCCGCGCGGCGCGCCAGCTTCCGGTTGACCGTCTCCCTTTCGGTCACCTGTTGGGTCGTCTGGCCGGGAAAATCACGTTTTTTCAGTTTCATAAACATCCTCCTTTATTACAGGGAAACGTGTTCCCATTTTCTTTCTGGTCTGCGGACGACACCCAGCTGCCAGAACGCAATCGCAGCTGCCGCGGCCACATTGAGCGAATCCACGCCGTGCGTCATGGGAATCATCACCGTATAGTCGCAGGCGCTGATCGTGGAGTCCCGCAGACCCTCGCCCTCCGTTCCAAGGATCACGGCAAGTCTCTCTTCCGCCGACAGCCGGAGATCGTCAACCGCAGCCGAATCCTCCCTCAGGGCCATCGCAGCGGCGGCAAATCCCATGCGCTTCAGCTGTCCTACATAGTCCGGTTCCTCCGCAGGATTCCTCACGATTCTGCCGGTCTGTCTGGTTTTCTGCTTCCCTGAATGGTCTGGCTTCTCCGCGTCAATGTATGTCCACGGAATCTGAAAGACGGTTCCCATACTCACGCGGGCAGAACGGCGGTAAAGCGGATCACAGCAGGCAGGCGTCAGCAGCACAGCATCAAAATTCAGAGCCGCGGCACAGCGAAAGATCGCTCCGACATTCGTCGGATTCACAACATCCTCGAGCACGGCGATGCGGGACGCCCCACGGCACACTTCCTCCACTGGCGGCAAAACGCGCCTTCTCATGACACAGAGGACTCCCTGCGTCATCCCGAAACCGGTGATCTGCAAAAGCGTTTCCCGTTCAGCCACATAAACCGGAACATCCCCGCAGCGCGCGATCACTTCCGCAGCCTGTCCCCCGAGCAGGCTTTTCTCAACAAGCAGGGAAACCGGCCGGTATCCGGCGTCCAGCGCGCGGACAATGACCCGCGGACTCTCGGCGAGAAAAATCCCGGGAGCCGGCTCATAATACCGCAGCAGCTGAACCTCCGATCTGCAGAGATACGGACGCAGTTCCTCCGCGTTCAGATCACTTACTTCCATCACATTTGACTTAAACATTCCGTCAGTCCCTCTTTGTCCTGTTCCTTTATGTATCGCTCTATGCTGTCGGATACTCTGCAGCATGCAGCCAATGCCAGTTTTTATCTTCTCGCTTTTCCGGTCATCTGCTCAATCTCAAACTCATAGACGGCCACCTCATCCAGCGACAATGCCGCATACCGCCTGCCCTTTTCCTCAAAGCCCGGACTCAGCTTTTCGACCAGACGCATCAGACCGCCCAGCTTATCCCCGCTCTTCCGGAGCTTCCCGAAAACAATCACGCTCTCATACTTCGTGGAAAATTTCTCCGGAAGCAGTTCCGTGCTGCCGACGACCGTAAAGCACGCCCTGACCGCTCCGGACACACTGTCATTCAGCAGGCCCGGCTCCGCACTGTGATGAAAATACAGCTTTTCGCCGTCATACGCATAGCTGATCGGAAGCCCGTAAGGATAGCCGTCCTCACATACGATCGATAAGATTCCATATTTACCGGCCGAAAGGATCGCTTCCGCCTCTTCCGGCGCAAGCTGCCGGTCCTTTCTTCGCATTTCCCGTTTTATTCCCTGTTCCACTTTATTCACTCCTCTACGCCCATTTTCGGCAAACCGACCGGAACACGCTGTAAATTCTGTCCATTTTGCCTTAGTACGGAAGAAATCCACCATACCTGTTACAGTATAGCGGATTTCCCTCTTCTTTGCCACAATTTTTTACCAGACACATTTTATTAAAGAACGCGGCGCCATAGCAGATTACGCTCCGATATCCTCTGGAAGATTCGAAATTCTCTCGCGGAACCATTCCGCCACCGTTTTCCGGAAAAGAACCTGTAAAGAGATTGACCTGGTTTTATTTTTTACTTTCTTATCTCGTTTCATTCTCCGGATAAATCACCTTCACTCATTTTTACTCATTAATCCTCTTCGACACATATTCATTGATTGCCCTGTATATAAAGTCTGCATATCACTGATGTGGAAAATTTGAATATTTAATTAAACGCCGACTGAAAAAACTCTTCTTTTTCCAGTAATAAAGGTACATAACTTTTTAGTATTTCTAAATACTTATATTCACACTTCTTTAATTCTATATAATACTTTGCCGTGTTTTCCGGATATTCAAGTTCTCTGGCCTCATTTGCAATGTGTTCAATTTCTCCAGTCATCGCATTATATGTATTCTTGTTTTCAGGAGTATCAAACAATTCTTTAAGATGCACACTCATTTCATAGATCAGATCCGGATTGTCTGCGCCCGGCATTTTTACCACAAACGGAAGCACATTTTCCTCCCCAAATATATCATCCGATCTATCATTTTCACCATTCCCGTAATTGAGATCAATTCCCGGCTGAACATTATAACAATAAACATTGAAGCATATACCCTGCCCGTTATCTTCAACAGAATATGCTTCCAACTGAACTCCTGAAGCAAGTTTGTTATCCCTTTTAAAAACCGGCGTCACCCTGTACAAGACATGATTGCCCGTATCTTTAATATATTTAGCGACTTTATCTTCCCAGATTCCCATAGAATCGTTAAGATAGCGTGTCCCAGTAATTAAATTGGACCTTTCTACACCTCCTCCGAGCTGATGAGCATGTAAATGACATCTGTTAAAAAGAGGGGGAGGCGCAATAAATCCTTCATATCTATTTTGGTGCCAGCCAGATGGCTCAATTTCATTCGGGACTTTTCCATCGCCGGTCACATTTGAGAGAGTATCAGATCCGATATTTACAAATACAGAGCCTGCCCTTCCCAATTCATCCAATTTGCCGGATCCCTCAGAGGATTCCGTAATGCGTTTCTCATCTTCTGTAAATAAAGGTTTATTTCCGTTTAAAACAACGGCACTTTCGCCAGTATATGAAGGGACCTCTTCCCCATTTATATTCACTTCTGTTTCAGTTGGTCCATCTGCCAGATAATCCGACAGAATATGGGAATAATACAGCAATGCGGCAAAACTGTTGCATTTTCCTTTTTTGCTTCCAAACCAGTTATTAATCAGTCCAAAATCAAAAATTTTATTAACTGTATTCTGAAGGACTTCTTTTCTGTTTTTCTGCTGCTTCCTGACCTCCGGAAATACATGTTCCCAGCTGTTATGGGAACACTCCAACAGGTTTTTGCCGTCAATATTCAGATTTGACAGATCTGAAACACTCGAGACTTTTTCCTGTTTCAAATACTCAACCTTGTCCTTCCCCTGACCATCCGACTGCATGCCACAAAGATACAGCGCATCCAGAAGCATTTTAACGTTCTCATCAGACTCTTTACTTAAGTCACCATCTCCAAATAATATCTGCCGGACGTAGGTATTTATCTGGTCTTCATCACAAGCCTGTACAATATTTCCACTGGAAATCAAAAGAAGTAATGCCAGATAAAAAGCGGCTATCCTTTTAATCATTCTGTCTCCCTTTCAAACTCTATTTTATCCCATACATAAAGCTTTTTTACCGGTTTCACATTATACTTAAATATAATCTTTTCGTCAAATGTTTCCGCAATAGGAATCACTTCTATTGTTACATTCTCGCCATCCTGATATTTATAATCTTTTCCTGTTTTACTTTCGTATGATACAAGAAATTTAGAGCAATCTTTCGATTTTTCAGGTCTCTTGACATTTGTGACAGACCAATCGTATATCTGCCTGTCTTGCTGTGCCCCAGATATCGTTACATATATCTTAGATCTGTCTGTAACACATGCCGCAGGAATCGTTAGCTTTCCCTCTTCAAAAGATATTTTTATTTCATCAGCACTGATGTTTTCAGGCTTATTTTCAAACCAAAATTTATTATCCAGTATCTGAGTGAGAAAGAGGTTGTCACCGTTTTCATGAAGAATTGTCTCTATTCGGCTTTGCTCTTCTTCGGAAATACCTATTTCTTCTGCTAGTACAAACAACAAATCCACATTGAGATACAACGCTTCACTAACCGGAGGCAATGCCGTTTCCCTTTCTTCTTTCAACACTTTATTATACTCTTTTATCTCTTTTTTCTCTCTTTTCGAAGCATTTTTATCTGGCTTTATTTCCCGAATTTCCTCCATGTATGCTGTGTTCAAGGCTCTCTGTTCGTCAACCAGAACATTGACATTATTAAATATAATTTCATAGGCATTATTCAGGTATGTCTCATCTTCAGTCAATGAATAGAGCTCCATATAAGCCTGAGCCGCAAAATATCTGAGACTCCAATCAGAATCCTTTGTATTATCGCAGATTTCACGACAATACTGCTCGGCAATTTTTATGTATTCTGAATCGTCCAGTATTTCTTTTGCAGAGGCAATAACCATGGGAAGAACATTTGCTTTATCAATGTCTTTACGATATATGCGAGTTGAAACAGACTCATATCGATGAACTGCCTCAAGACATTTTGTATAATCTTCGGAATTGTAATAATCTTTTACCAGTTCAAGCCAGTAAGATCCGAAATTCCGATAAGTGTCTTCATGAGATTGAAACCACTCAATCTTGCTGACAAACTGCGAATCCGGCTTCTCGGACCACTTAACAAAATCTTCTATTGCCTCTTCAGACAAAGCATAATCCCCATCAAAATCATAGTCCCGCACCATGTTCAGCATATATGTCAGAGCTTTTTTTGTGCTGTCATGCAATTCAGATGATTCCTGATCCTCAAGTTTCCAGTCCTCCTGCTGCTGTTGGCGATCTGCCTGTAAAACCGTCGCTTTATAGTTTGAAGCAGAATCAACTGCCATGTAAAGGACAGAAACAGCGGCTTTCAGCATACTCCCGGATTGAACTGCACTGAGTAATCCCACAGGGTTTGGAATAGCCTGACGAAGTGCCTGTGCACGGTTTTGTTCATAGAGATACTCCAGCCGTTCTCGTTTTACAGTAATCATTCGATAACTTTCTATCGTATCCATAAGGCTGGTAATCTGCGCCTGTGTTTTTGTATCTACAGCATTAGGTCACTTATCAATAACTTTTAACGCAAAATGGCAAAATTTCTGCGTAAGAAAAACACCTATGCCAATGCTG
>CANRGB010000036.1 GCA_947630005.1 uncultured Lachnospiraceae bacterium | reverse complement strand
ACGGAATTTCTGTACCAGAGCGGCGCCAAAGAAGTTCACATCCGTCCGGCCTGTCCGCCGATCATGTTCGGATGCAAGTACCTGAACTTCTCGCGTTCCACCTCTGACCTTGACCTGATTGCGCGCCGCGTGATCCTGAAGCGCGAGGGAGAACCCACAAAGGAACTGCTCGAAGACTACGCGGATCCCGACAGCCGGAATTATCAGGAGATGGTTGAGGATATCCGCAAAGAGCTGAATTTCACGACGCTGCGGTACCACAGGCTCGACGACATGATTCAGTCGATCGGAATCTCGCCGTGTAGGCTTTGCACCTACTGCTGGAACGGAAAGGAATAAACAGGAAATAATGCCGCCCGTATCAAAGATTCAGGACTTTGATACCGGGCGGCTGTTTTCTGAAAATTCTGGATTTCCTGTTTATCTGCTCTGTCCGCTGACATAATCTCCCTTCTGTTCTGGTCACTTCCAAACGTGCCGCACATCTGCTAAAGTGGCATTTCTGCATCAGACGCGTGAAAATGCGGCTGCGAAAATTCAGACCGACCCTGGCACTGCCATCCGGCGGAAACGCTCATAGCGCTGATTCAGAATCTCCTCCGGCGTCATCGCATCATACCGTCCCAGAAAGTTCAGAATTTCCTGCTTTATATACCCGGCAAGATCATCCATATGTTCCCGGTCGGCCGCTTCCGGCTCCGGTATTACTTTCTCCACAATCCCCGCCTCGCAGAGCTCATCCGCAGTGATCTTCATAACCTCAGCCGCCTCCTCCACACGTTTCCCGTCTTTCCAGAGAATCGCGGCAAAGCCTTCCGGCGAGAGCACCGAATAGATCGAATTTTCCAGCATCCAGACCTCATTTGCGACGCCAAGCGCAAGCGCTCCCCCGGAACCGCCTTCTCCGATCACAATTGCAAGAACCGGCACGCGCAGTCCTGCCATCTCAAACAGATTCCGGGCAATCGCCTCACCTTGCCCGCGCTCCTCCGCGTCGACTCCGCAGAACGCCCCGGGCGTGTCAATAAAAAGAATGACCGGCCGGCCAAATTTATCCGCCTGTTTCATCAGGCGAAGCGCCTTGCGGTATCCCTCCGGCTTCATCATTCCAAAATTCCGGTGTCTGTTCTCTTTCGCGCTGCGCCCTTTCTGCTGTCCGATCACGGTTACATACCGTTTCCCGATTCCGGCAATCCCTCCGATTACCGCCCTGTCATCGCCGAAAAGCCGGTCGCCGCGCAGTTCCATAAAACCATCAAATATTTTTGCGATATAATCCGAAGCATGCGGACGTTTTTCCTCGCGCGCCGTCTGCACTCGGTCCCAGGTTGTCCTGACCTGCTCTGTTTTCTGCTCCATAATTTTTGTCTTGCCTTCCTTGTAATGCTTTGTTTTTCACCGGCACGCGCAACTCTGCAGCAGCACTCCCAGCGTCGTCCGCATCTGCTCCCGCCTGACGATCCGGTCCACAAACCCGTGTTTCTGCAGAAACTCCGCGCTCTGAAACCCCTCCGGAAGCTTCTGCCCAATCGTCTGCCGGATCACTCTGGCTCCGGCAAAGCCGATCAGCGCGCCCGGCTCCGCAAGAATCACATCGCCAAGCATCGCAAAACTCGCAGTCACGCCGCCTGTCGTGGGATCGGTCAAAACGGAGACATACAGCAGTCCTGCCTCATCATGACGTTTTAGCGCCTGCGAAGTTTTTGCCATCTGCATCAGAGAAAAAATTCCTTCCTGCATCCGCGCGCCGCCGGAACAGCAGAACAGGATCACCGGCAGACGCTCCGCTGTCGCGCGCTCCACCATCCTTGTGATCTTTTCCCCGACCGCGGTGCCCATGCTTCCCATGATAAAATCCGGCGACATCACGCCAAGTGCGGTCCTGCTGCCGCGGATTGATGCCTTTCCGGTGACGACGGCCTCCGTCAGCCCGGTTCTCTCCCGCGTGCTTTGCAGTTTCTCCTCATAGCCCGGAAACGCGAGCGGATCATCGCCCGCCAGCTCCCGGTCCCATTCCTCAAAGGAACCCTTATCCGTCAGCATCCGGATCCTTGTCCACGGATCGATCCTGAAATTTTTCCCGCATTCCGGACAGCAGTACCAGTTCTCCCGGATATCTTCCTCATATAATATTTTTCTGCAGGCGTCGCATTTGCGGAACAGTCCTCCCGGGATCTCTTTCCTGCTTCTGTTTTTTCCGTTTTTCTTTCCTGTATCCGGTATCCCGCCGGTCGGAAATGCGCTTTCCGGAAAATCCTCTCCGGCCGGAAGCGTCTCCGTTTTCTTGAATTTTCCCCGCAGCATCCACAATCACCTCATAATTATAGTAAACTCCTCCATGCCAGGCATACCGGCACCGCCATGAATAAAAGCCCACGGGCCGCTTCGTGCTTACACTCCCGCGCTCCTGCCCATATGGGTAAATCATCCGCCGCGTCAGCAATACTGCTCCAGCATCCGATTGACCGCCCCGGCATCTCCGGCCGCAAACGCCTCGCTCCCTGTCAGTTCATACTGAAAATCCAGATTCGTCGTGACGCCCTCGATCACCAGTTCCCCGAGCACGCTTCTGAGCTTGTAAATCGCTTCCTGGCGGTTATCCGCGTGAACGATCACTTTCGCAAGCATCGAATCATAGTAAGGCGGTATCCGATACCCGTTGTAGAGCAGAGAATCCACACGCACGCCGTTTCCTCCCGGAAGATACAGATCCGTGACCGTCCCTGTGCACGGAAGGAAATGCCGGCCAGGATCCTCCGCGGTGATCCTGCACTCGATCGCGTGCCCCTGCAGATGAATGTCTTCCTGCGTATACTTCAGCCGTTCTCCCGCCGAGATCAGGATCATCTGCCGAATCAGATCGATGCCGGTCGCCATCTCCGTCACAGGATGTTCCACCTGAATCCTTGTGTTCATTTCCATAAAATAAAAATTCCGGCTGTCATCCACCAGAAATTCCACGGTTCCGGCGCTGTAATATTCTGCCGCCTTCGCCGCCCGGACGGCCGCCTCCCCCATCCGGGCACGAAGCTCTTCATCAAGAAATTCCGCCGGCGTCTCCTCCACCAGCTTCTGATGTCTTCTCTGAATCGAGCAGTCCCGCTCTCCAAGATGAAGGGTATTTCCGTATTTATCCGCAAGAATCTGAAACTCGATATGACGCGCGCCTCCCAGATACCGCTCCAGATACATCCGGTCGTCGCCGAAAGCCTGACGTGTCTCCTGCTGCGCTGTCGCGAACAGTTCCTCAAACTCCTCCGGATCCTTCGCGACACGCATTCCCTTTCCGCCTCCGCCGGCAGAGGCCTTGATCATCACAGGATAGCCGATCTGCCCGGCCGCCCTGGACGCGGCGGCGGAATCCGTAAACGTTTCCTCTGTTCCGGGGATCACGGGCACGCCTGCCTCGATCATCGTTCTTCTCGCCTCGGCCTTATCTCCCATCCGCTCGATGCTCTCCGGCGACGGGCCGATAAAATCGATGCCGCACTGTATACACATTCTTGCAAATTTTGTATTCTCCGACAGGAACCCGAAGCCGGGATGAACCGCCTCCGCCCCGGTCACGAGCGCGGCGCTCAGTATGCTCTCCATATTCAGATAACTGTCCTTTGCGCGCTCCGGCCCGACGCAGACACACTCGTCCGCAAGCTGGGCGTGAAGCGCGTCGCGGTCCGCCGTGGAACAGACGGCCACCGAGGCGATCCCCATCTCACGGCACGCGCGTATAATGCGCACGGCGATCTCGCCGCGGTTCGCTATCAAAATTTTCCGATACATTTTATTCCTCCCGCTGCCTCTCCAGGCTCTCCGGAACAAATCCATCTGCCTGCTGCGCCTTTAAAACTTTAAAATTTCAGACAGACGCAGGTTATTTGTCTCTTCAGAACAAATCACTGCACCGCGAAGGTCAGTTCCCCTTCCGCGCATACCTCGCCGTCCACCGTGGCCGTCGCTTTTCCGACGCCCACCGGCCCTTTCAGTTTGATCAGCTCAACTTCCAGCCGCAGCACGTCGCCCGGAACCACCTTGCGGCGGAACCGCGCTTTGCTGATTCCCCCGAAAAAGGCAAGCTTCCCTCGGTAGTCCTCATGGGAGAGCAGCGCGACCGCGCCGACCTGCGCGAGCGCCTCGATGATCAGCACACCCGGCATAACCGGCTCCTCCGGAAAATGTCCCGCGAAAAACGGTTCATTGTACGTGACCGCTTTCCGGCCGACCGCGCGTTTCGCCGGCTCCAGTTCCTCGATCCGGTCTACCAGAAGAAACGGCGCCCTGTGCGGCAGTATCTCCATAATCTGTTTTGTATCCAGCATTTTATTCCTCCACCTTCACGCGCATCAGCGGCTGCCCGTACTCAACCATCTGTCCGTTTTCCACCAGGATTTCCTCAACGGTTCCGCTGCACTTTGCCTCAATCTCGTTCATCAGCTTCATCGCCTCCACGAGCCCGACCGTCTGCCCGGCTTTCACCGTATCGCCGGTCTTTACAAAAGGCTCCTCTTTCTCCGACGGGGCCGAATAAAAAACCCCGACCATCGGAGATTCGATGACGGTATACCGGCTTGCTTTCTCCGGCGCACTCGCCTCTTCGCGCGGCGGTTCGGTCCCCGGCGCTTCTGCCGCCTCCCGGCCAGAATATGCCGCGCGGCTTCCCTGCGGATCCGCCGCGTTTGGCTCTGCGGCAGCCGCGGCCTGTCCCGTTCCGAAACTTTCCGCGCTTTGCTCCGGCACATCCGCCGCGCCGGTCATTCCAGAGCCCGGCGTCCCTGCCAGGACGTCCCCGCCTCCCGTGTTTTTATTTCCTATCTTTAACCGGATATCCGCGTCCTGATACTCAAACGACGTCAGACCGGCACTTTTTATTTTATCGATCACTGCCATGATCTCATTTAAATTCAGCCTCATTTCCGCCCCCTGTTGTCCCGCAAAGACCGCCTGCCCGCAGTCTGCGGGAGGACGAACGGCACCGGCAGTCCATCCGGCGTCTGTTCATTCCTCCGCATATTTTTTTACCAGCAGGCTTCCGTTGTGGCCGCCAAAGCCCAGCGAATTGCTGAGCGCCGCCGTTACTTTGCGGCTGACGCCCTCCTTCGTGTAGTTCAGATCCATCTCTTCCTCCGCCGACTCAAATCCGGCAGTCGGATGAATATAATCCTCCATCACACTCTTCACACAGACGATAAACTCCACGGCTCCCGCCGCCCCGAGCATATGACCCGTCATGGACTTCGTCGAATTAACGTTCAGTCCATACGCGGCGTCCCCGAACGCCTTCTTGATCCCGCGTGTCTCAAACAGATCATTATGGTGCGTGCCTGTTCCGTGTGCGTTGATATACTGCACATCATTTACGGTAAGGCCCGCCTCCCGGATTGCAAGCAGCATCGCGCGCGCGGCTCCGTCGCCGTCCTCGCACGGAGAAGTGATGTGATACGCGTCGCAGGTCGCGCCGTAACCGGAAATTTCCGCCAGAATATGCGCACCTCTCGCCTGCGCGTGCTCCATCGACTCAAGCACAACGATTCCCGCGCCCTCGCCCATGACGAAGCCGCTGCGATTTCTGTCGAACGGAAGCGACGCGCGCAGCGGATCCGTACTCGTGGAAAGAGCGGTCAGCGCCGAGAACCCCGCGATGCCAAGCGGTGTGATCGCCGCCTCCGTACCGCCCGCAACCATCACATCGGCGTCCCCGCACTGAATCGAGCGGTACGCGTCGCCGATGGCGTGCGTTCCCGTCGCACACGCCGTCACAACATTCGTACATTTTCCTTTCAGTCCGAAATGGAGAGCGACATTGCCGGCCGCCATGTTCGTGATCATCATCGGGATCAGCAGCGGCGGCACACGGCCCGGCCCCCTCGCCGTCAGCTTTGCGTGCGCCTGCTCCATCAGCTGCAGGCCTCCGATCCCGCAGCCCACCGAAACGCCGATGCGGCAGCGGTCTTCTTTTTCAAGGTCGAGCCCCGCCTGTCCGACCGCCTCGGACGCCGCAGCCACCGCGTACTGGCTGAACAGTTCCATCCGCTTTGCTTCCTTAAAATTCATGCAGCTTTCCGGATCAAAATCCCGCACCTCGGCCGCCACTTTAACCTTATAATCCGTCGTATCAAACCGGTCCAGTTCCCCGATGCCGACCTTCCCGGCCCTGAGGCTGTCCCAGAATTCTTCCGCTGTATTTCCGACCGGAGATATCACCCCGAGTCCTGTCACCACAACTCTTCTCATCCGATCTTCCTGTCCTCCTCTTTCTCAGATTCCCATGCCGCCGTCCACCTGGATCACCTGTCCCGTGATGTAGGCCGCCCGGTCAGACGCCAGAAACGCGACTGTCTCCGCGATATCCCTCGGCGTGCCCATGCGCCCCAGAGGTATCTGCGCAAGCGCCGCTTCCTTCACTTTCTCCGGGAGAACGGCCGTCATATCCGTGTCAATGTAACCCGGAGCCACCGCGTTCACCGTGACGCCGCGGGAGGCAAGCTCTTTCGCGAGGCATTTCGTCATTCCGACGATCCCCGCCTTCGCCGCACAGTAATTGATCTGTCCGGCGTTTCCCCGGATTCCCGAGATCGACGACAGGCTGACGATCCTGCCGTACCGTTTTTTCATCATGGTCTTTCCCGCAAGCTGCATGCAGAAAAAGGCTCCTTTCAGATTTGTGTCGATCACCTGTGCAAATTCCGCCTCGCTCATACGAACCGCGAGATTGTCCCGCGTGATCCCCGCGTTATTCACAAGAATATCGGCCGGACCAAGCGCCTCAGCCGTCTCCCTGAACAGACGGACACAGTCCGCCTTATTCGATACGTCCGCCTGCAGGACGGCGGCCCTTCTGCCCATTGCGCGGATCAGCTCCGCCGTCTCTTCGGCCTTCTCCTTTGAGCCGCTGTAATTAACCGCGACGTCGGCTCCGTAACCGGCCAGCGTCAGCGCAATCTCCCTGCCGATTCCTCTTCCGCCGCCTGTCACCAGAGCGATTTTTCCTTCCAGCATAGCTAAACCTCCTGCCGCTAAATTCTTTTGTTTCCGTTCGCGTCCCAAAATGCCCCGCAAGGAGACGGGGCATCGGACAAAATCCCTTTTCTTCCTGTTTCTGTCTTCCTTCTGCTGTCTTCACAGTTCTTCCTTCAGCTTCGCAAGTTCCTCCGGCGTTTCCACCTGGAACACGCGGACTGTCCGATCAATTTTCCGCACCAGATTTCCGAGCGTTCTTCCGGGTCCGATCTCAACAAAAGTATCGGCTCCCGCGCGGATCATATACGCCACGCTCTGCTGCCACAGCACCGGGGAACACACCTGCCGGCCGAGCAGATCCCGGATCTCCTCCGGCTCCCGCGCGCCACCTGCCGTCACATTTGAGACAAACGGAACAGACGGGCGCGCCAGTTCTGCGGTCTCAAGCAGCGCTCTTAGCTTTTTTCCCGCTTCCGCGAGCATCGGCGAGTGAAACGGTCCGCTCACATTCAGCGGCACAGCCCGCATCGCCCCCGCCGCAAGCAGCCGCTTTGCCGCCTCCGCCACGGCCTCCCGCTCCCCGGTGATCACCTGCTGCCCCGGGCAGTTATAATTCGCGACGCTCACCTGCCCCTCGACCGCCGCGCAGATCTCCTCCGCCGCGAGAGGCTTCCGGCTGATAATCGCCGTCATCCCGCCTTTCCCGGGCGGAACTGCTTCTTCCATATAAATACCTCTCTGACAGACGATCCTCACCGCCTCCGGCACGGAAAACACGCCGCAGGCAGTCAGCGCGCCGTACTCGCCAAGACTCAGTCCCGCCGCCATATCCGCCCGGATCCCCGCCTCTTCGACCGCCTTCAGGATCGCGCACTCCGCGGTCAGCAGCGCCGGCTGGGTGTACCGCGTCTGATCGATCCTGTCATTCTCTGTAAAACAAATATCCTCAACGGAAAATCCTGCCGCCTCCGAGGCCGCCGCAAAAACGGACCGGCTCACCGCGCAGGAATCATAAAATGCCCGCGCCATTCCGGCGCGCTGCGCTCCCTGGCCTGGAAATATAAACGCGATTCTGCTCATCTGCACCGTCTCCATAATCTATGATTTCTATCTGAAAACTCGGTTTATCGGGTATTTCTGTCCCTTTCCGGGTTTCCGTCCGCCCGCTCTTTACACTTTAAGAAGCGTCTCCGCCTCCTGCATGATCTCTTCAATCATCTCGCGGCAGCTCTGGCGCTTCTTCACCAGACCGGCGATCTGCCCCGACATCACGGAACCGTAATCGACGTCGCCGTCCTGCACGGCCTTTCTCAGCCCGCCGATCGTCAGCGCCTCCAGCTCCTCAAAGCTTTTTCCCGCTTTTTCATATTCCAGATACGTTCTCGTCGTCCTGTTCCGCAGCGTCCGCACCGGATGACCGGTCGAGCGTCCCGTCACAACGGTATCGATATCCTTCGCGCGCAGCACTCTGTCCTTATAATTCTGATGCACCACGCACTCGTCCGCCACAAGGAAGCGCGTCCCCATCTGCACGCCTGAGGCGCCAAGCATTACTGCCGCCGCAAAACCTCTTCCGTCCCCGATTCCGCCTGCCGCGATCACCGGAATGCCGACCGCGTCCACAACCTGAGGCACAAGCGCCATTGTCGTCGTCTCCCCGATATGGCCGCCGGACTCGCAGCCCTCCGCGATCACCGCATCCGCGCCGCCGCGCTGCATCATCTTCGCGAGAGCGACGGAGGCCACCACCGGAATGACTTTGACCCCGGCTTCCTTCCACTGCCGCATATAAGGCCCCGGACTGCCGGCCCCCGTTGTGACGACCGGAACCTTTTCCTCCGTGACAAGACGCGCGATTTCTTCCGCGTAAGGACTCAGCAGCATAATGTTCACGCCGAACGGCCGGTCAGTCAGTTCTCTCGTTCTGCGGATTTCTTCTTTCACATAGTCGTACGGCGCGTTCGCCGCCGCGATAATTCCCAGACCGCCCGCGTTTGAGACGGCAGACGCGAGGGAATGTTCCGCCACCCAGGCCATTCCTCCCTGCAGAATAGGATATCGGATGCCGAGCAGCTCCGTCAAAGCCGTCTTCATTACGCATCGATTCCTTTCTCTTTCAGATAATCCATGACCGACTGCACAGTCGTCAGCTTCTCCAGATCCTCGTTCGGAATCTCTACGTCATACTCCTCCTCAAGCGCCATGACCAGCTCAAACAGGTCAAGAGAATCCGCGTTCAGGTCGGCCTTAAAATCCGACTCAGGCCTGATATCCGCCTCGTCAATATGCAGCTGCTCCGCAATGATTGAATTTAATCTTTCCAGCATGATAAAATCTCCTTCTTAAAATTTTATTGTATAAGTCCAGTCTCATGGCAGAGGCAGACGGGCTGTTTACAGACCGGGCAGACTCTGCTTTTGAGACGACAACAGGTATGAGGAAGCAGACCGAATTCCGAATACCTGCAGAACCGTTCCATACTGTGGCACAAGACTGCCGATTTTAATCATAACAGCTTGTACTTATCTCATGGAACGCATTTTCCCGCGCGACAGGAAAAATACAAGCGTTCCCGCCAGGACTGCTGAGACGGCGGCAAATCCCGAGATCACAGCAATCCGCACGCCGGTTCTCCTGCGCTTTCTTTTTTCGGACCGCTCTGTGCGTTCCAGATCCGTTTCCGGAAAACGGCCCTCCAGAAGCGACAGATCGATACTGCTCAGGATATCGATCAGACGGCACTGATTCCAGCGGTTCATCCCGCCACCTCCTTCTCATAAATTTTTCTGACCTTTTTTCTGAGTCTTGAGAGCTTGCTGTCCACCGCGTTCTCCGACATGTCCATCGCCTCCGCGATCTGCCTCGTGCTCTGAAGATAATAAAACCTGCGGAGTATCAGCTCTTTGTCCCTCTTTTTCAGCGTTCCGAGCGCCCTGTTCAGGGCGTCGGCTTCCTCCTGGTCAATGACCCTCTGCTCAAGGTTCTGGCTGTAGTCGATATACTCCGACCTGAGCGTATCCGATTCATCCGCGCTCTCGACTTCCTCAAGCTTTTTGAGCTTTCTCAGGTAATTCAGCGCCGTGTTTCTCGTGATCGCCTTAAGATAAGTCCGGAACGAAGCCTTCTCATAATCATATCCGGCTCCGTGTTCCCACAGCTTCAGATACACATCGTTGACACATTCTTCCACCGAAGTCTCCCTGTCCCCAAGAATCGTTCCCGCTATATAGCGGATCAGCTTTTCATACTGCCGCGCGATAAGTTCAATTCCCCGCTCGTCGCGCGCCGCGAGAAGCTCTATAATTTCACATTCCACCCGGCCGCCTCCTCTCCTTTGATATTCCGGAATTTTCGACAGATCTTCCGGGCAGCGACAGCGCCCGGTATGCGGTCAGCCGATTCCTCACGGATTCCGCATGCGGCCGACCGATTTCTCATAGATTCCGCATACGGCCGCCGGCTCCGGATCGCCGCTCTCAATTACTTATACACGCAGTTGGGAAAAATCTTGCACTTTATTTGTTAATAAAATTAACTTTTTTACAGGCAAAAAAGACGGACGTCCGGAAAAAACGCGGAACATCCGTCATTTCTTTTCACTCTGCCTGGGCGCGGATGATATCGATCAGTTCCCGCATAAGCCCGCTGATATATTTCTGTCTGTGGTACACGATCAGAAACTGCCGCCGGAATACCTCCGGATAAAGGGGAAGAAGCCTCACCTGCCCCTCCTTCAGCTCCCGCTCCGCCAGCCGCGAGGAAAGCACTGTGATTCCCGGCCGCTTTTTTATCCCCTGAATCAGCGCCTGATTGCTGACGCTCTCCCAGCAGATCTCATATTTCTGCCGGCTGCTTTTCATCAGACTGTCTGTGATCTCCCGTGCGGCGCTTCCCGGCTCCCGCATAAAAAACGGATACCGGCAGAGTTCTTCCAGAGTGACCGTCTCCTGGCAGGCCAGCGGATGATCCGCGCCGCACATGAAATACAGACGGTCCTCCATAAACGGAAGCTCCACAAGCTGCTCTTGCTGCGCCCTGTCCTCGACGACGCCGAAATCCAGCTCATTTTTCAGAACCCTGCGGATGATCCGGTGGGAATTGTCCACGCTGACCGAGACCTGGCAGTCCGGGTACAGCACGCCGAAACGGCTTACCGCGTCCGGAATCAGAAAATTTCCGATCGTAATGCTCGAACCCAGGCGGATGCTCCCCGCACCCTGCGGCGACATCATAGCATTCTCCATCTGTTCAAAAGAACTGACGATATGTGCCGCGTAGCCAAAAAACAGCTTTCCCGCATCCGTGACGTACAGCCGCCGGTTGATCCGGTCAAACAGCCGGACATGATACAGATCCTCCAGTTCCCGGATCGCAAGGCTGACACCTGGCTGTGCCAGATGCAGCTTCTCGGCCGCCTTCGTGATGCTCATCTCCGTGTATACGGCAATAAAAATCTTCAGATGGCGTATCGTCATTTCTTTTCTTCCTCCTCTTATCCAAAACAATCCCCGCTGCAGGGAACCGGCGCCGTGCCGCAAGTTCCGGGATCTCCGGGCATTTGCCCGAAAATCATCTCGCGGAATAACAGCGTATGAACCAATGCCATGATGCCACGAATTGCTCCGCATTTCATGTTCACGCATCTCCGTTTAGCACCTGAAACACCTCAAATCCGCACATTTCAAATACATACCGAAATTCTTATGTATAGTTATATTATAATAATATTTGATATATAAGTCAAACTCCGTTATACTGACGACAGGGAAAGAAAAAGAAAAGAAAAAGCGGAAGATTTCAGAAAGGCGGATCCTGATTATGGAAATATTTCAGAAAAAACAACGTTTGCCTGTCCTGCTCCGATTATTTACATCGACGCTGTATCTGAGCGCCTTCACCTTCGGAGGCGGTTATGTTATTGTGACTTTGCTGAAAAACACATTCGTAGACAAATATCACTGGATCAGCGAGGAGGAAATGCTCGATCTGACCGCGATCGCCCAGTCCGCTCCCGGAGCGGTCGCGGTAAACGGCGCAGCCGCAGTCGGCTGCAGGATCGCGGGAATCCCCGGCGTCCTCGCATCCGTGCTGGGCGCCGTCATTCCGCCGATGGCGATCCTCTCTCTGGTATCCCTGTGCTACACGGTTTTCTGCTCCAACCCCTGGATCAGCGCGGCCCTGAACGGTATGAAAGCCGGCGTGGGCGCCGTCATCACCTCTGTCGTCTGGGATATGAGCAGCCGTATCGTACGGTCAAAGGATCCCGCAAACACTCTGATCCTGATTCTCAGCTTCTGCCTCTGCTGGTTCGGAGGCGTAAACGTAATCTGTATCATTCTTGCCGCAGCCGCGTTCGGCGTGCTTCGCTCTCTTCACGCAAAGAAAGGAGGATCCGCAGCATGATTTGTCTTTCGTTATTTCTCAGCTTTCTGCAGATCGGTCTTTTCAGCTTTGGCGGCGGGTATGCCGCGATGCCTCTGATCCAGGAGCAGGTCGTCACCCTGCACGGCTGGCTTTCCATGGAAACCTTCGCGGATCTCGTGACGATCTCTGAGATGACGCCCGGTCCTATCGCCGTCAACGCGGCCACGTTCGTGGGAACGCAGACGGCCGGATTTGCCGGAGCGGTCGCGGCCACGCTCGGGTGCGTCCTGCCGTCCTGTCTCTTTGTGACCCTCCTCGCGTTCATCTACACCCGCTGCCGCAGTCTGCCGATACTTCAGCAGACGCTCGCGTCCCTGCGCCCCGCCGTCGTCTCCATGATCGCAAAAGCCGGGCTGACCATTCTGATCTCCGCCTTTTTCCTGGACGGAACCGCTTCTTTGATACGGGAAAATATCTCCGTCCGGATGATCGTCTGGTTCGCCGCCGCGCTTTTCCTGCTGCGCAAAAAGAAATGGAATCCAATCCTCGTCATGGCGCTCTGCGGAATATGCGAGGCGGCATTCTGCGCGGTTTAATTTTCTGACGCAAGCATGATCCGGCAGCGCTTTTTATAACAGGCGGCGCCGTATTTCAGGATTTTCGTCATGCCTTCCTTTTGCAGAACTTCTTCATAATGATTCTTTTCGATCTGCTCCAGCGCTTTTATGCAGTATTTTTCCAGATCCCCATCCGCCGCATACTTCACCTCGATGATGATCCCGGTCCCGTCGTCCTCCGCTTCCACCACAATATCGCTGAAGCCGTCGCCGGTTTCCCGGTTGCTCTGAATATACCAGTCCTCCTTAAACCCGAGAATTCCCAGCAGCATACCATGATAAAAGTTCTCCTTCAGATCCCTTCTCGCAAACGTGTCCCGGATACTGATCGTCTTTTTCAGATATTCCGCAAACCGCCGCTGTACGTCAGCAGCATCCCCGCGCAGCAAAGCCTGACAGAGCCCTTCCATGGACTCCCCATCCTTTTTTACATTCTCCCGAAACAGCTCCATGATCTGAGTTGTGAAAATGCTGCGGATCTCCAGATTCGGAATTGCCAGCGGAAATACCGCTCCCTCCGGATTGCCGCGCATGGTCAGATAGCCTGTCGCGTAGAGCAGACTCCAGATATTATCGACAGAATTATACATATCCCGGTAAGTCAGTTCCTCCCGGATCTCCTTGCGGATGACCTCCCCGGCCACCAGAGCTTCCGCTTCCCGCTTCATCTGCGCGGTGGCTGCCTCGCGGATAAAACGGCGCACGGCATCGTTGCTGCTCGTGTTGGCCCAGTAATTCTGCGGCCAGGCCGTGGGATCGGCACACAGCAGATCACAGTAGTTGATCACATCCCAGGGACAGTAGACCTCTTTCTTCCCAAACTGATAGCCGTCGTACCAGTTCTTTATCGTATCATAATGATCCAAAAGACCATAGTAGTCCAGCAGTTCCCGGACTTCTTCATCTGTAAATCCAAAGTGATCATGGAAACGGACATCCGAGACGGACAAAACCTTCAGATTATTCAGCCCTGTGAAAATGCTCTCCTTTGAAATCCGCATGCAGCCGGTCAGAACTGCAAATTTCAAATACGGATTGGTCTTTAAAGCCTGCTCAAACAGATTGCGGATCAGAATAATCATTTCCTCATAGTATCCCCGCTCGAAAGCTTTGGCAAGCGGAACATCGTACTCATCGATCAGCAGAATCACCTGACTGCTGTAATGTCTGCTGAGAAGCCGGGAAAGCGTTCTGAGGCTCCCGGTCAGGACGGCCTCCGACATGGAAAAGCTGCCCTGACCGGAATCATCCGCCCGGATCAGCTGGCGGTAATTATCTTTTTCTTCATCGCTCAAACGGCCGCTGTCAAGCAAAAAACAAAAACGGAGCGCTTCATTTCCAATCAGATAGCACATCATATCGCGCGTGGAAGCAAAATCCCTCCCATTTACACTCTTAAGGGAGAGAGAAATCACCGGATATTTCCCCATATATTCTTCACAAAGGGCCGTCTCTTTCGTTATGGCCAGACCATCGAACAGCTCCTTTCCGGTTTCAGAAGAAAAGAAATGCTCCAGCATGCTCATATTCAGGGTCTTTCCAAACCGCCGCGGACGTGTGAACAGATTTACGGCCCCCAGGCTGCCAAGAAGCTCGCTGATCATCCCGGTTTTATCAATATAATAGTAATTTGAGGTTCTGATTGTTTTAAAATCCTCCACTCCAATGGGAAGCATCTTTTTTCGGGTATCCGTGCGCCTCATCTCCTCTCCGCCTGTTTTCCATTCATCGTTCCGGCTGTTCCCGCGCCGCTTCATTTAACGCCGCGGCGCACCGTCGTTTTTTACAAATTCGGATAATCTATCGCTTCGTTTCTGTAAAAATACATCCGGTCACGCTCCCCGATCTCCCGGAGCACCCGGCAGGGATTCCCGACCGCGACGACGTTCTCCGGCACGTCTTTCGTCACAACGCTTCCCGCCCCGATCACAGAATTATCTCCGATCGTGACTCCCGGAACAATGATCACGCCTGCGCCGATCCATACATTATTTCCGATACGGATCTCCTTATTATACTGAAGTCCCCGCTCCCTCAGCGCCGGGAGAATCGGATGATTCGCCGTCGCGATCGTCACATTCGGCCCGAACATCACCTTATCCCCGACGAAGATATTTCCGTCGTCCACAAGCGTAAGATTGAAATTCGCGTATACGCCATCGCCCAGAAAAACATGCTTCCCGGCCCAGTTTGCGTGCAGCGGGGGCTCGATATAGCAGCCCTCCCCGATCTTTCCGAACATCTTTTTCAGCAGAGCGGCGCGCTTTTCCGATTCCGACGGCCGCGTCGCGTTAAATTCATACTGCAGTTCAAGATAAGCGCTCTGCTCCGTCATGATATCGGAATCCATCGGATCATAGATTAATCCGGCGTCCATGCGTTCCCTTTCTGTCATAAATCTGTCTCCTTTCCCATTTCTGATGCGGTTCGGATATGCCGGCACAGTTCCCTCAGATACCGCCTGATATCCATTCCTTTTGCAGTTTCGCGGAATCCTCCGTGTCTGCGCAGCAGATATATTTTCTCTTTAATGCTGCCGTGTCTTTATTTCCCTTCCATCAGCTCCAGGGTGATTCCGATCCAGATCCGTTCTTTCCAGTTGTCCCAGTGAATCCCCGTCAGCTTTTCCACCCTCTGCAGACGAAACAGCAGAGTCGTTCTGTGAATAAAAAGAACCCGGGCTGTCTCGGTGACATTATAGCGGTGCTTCATATATTCTTTTACCGTTTTCACCAGCTCCGTATGTTCCCGTTCATCGTATTCCATGAGAGTGCGTATCCCCGGATGATACAGCTGCTCCGGTTCCAGTTCTCGGGTCACCTGGCTTCGGAAAAACGGCAGGATCATCGCCTCAAAGGGATAGTCCCACGACGTGCTTCCCGACTGCAGACCCAGTTCCAGCGCATACTGTGCCTCCAGATAATAGCGGTGCAGCAGAGAGATATCCGTAAATTTATGGCTGATTCCCGCCCGGCACAGATTATCCCGCAAAAATACGGACAGCTCCTGGCGCACATCCCAGTTCTCCTGCTTCGCCATGGAGAGATTCCAGATACAGCATACCCGCTCGTTATCCTCAAACACACAGCATTCATGGAAAAGATCCTCGATCTTGGACTGATAGTAGCGTCTCGTAACCGAAGCGTTTTCCTCCATAAACTGAAACTGATAGACCTGGTACGTATGATCCTTTTCCCATCCGCGCACATCCAGCTTCCGCCTGATCTCCTCCGGACTTTTGGAAAGTCCCTGCGTCAGCTCTTTTATCATATCATAGAAATCGTACAGAACTCTCTTCTGTGCCCGCTCCTGCTCATAATAGACAAACATTTCCGCGATATTCTCTCCCACATATCTGACGAGGGATAAACCGCCCGCAAATACACTGCCCGTCTTATTCTGAAGCAGAAGTCTTGCCTCGTACCTGCCTTTGATCTTTATGTTGTAGCAGTAGGAACATCTTTCATTATCTGCGCTGTAATAACAAAACGCTGTATCATGCTGAATCGCGGTCCGGAAGTTTTCATCGTCCATCAGCTCGCTGACCACCTCCAGTGACATAGTTTTCCCGCTGTCGGCCCATTCATTGTAAAGTTTATAGCTGTCCGAGAAGGCAATATACTGGAGATTTTTATCTACCAGTACCGAGAGAAGGCCGTACGTCCGCTCAATCTCATTAACAGCTGTCTTTTTTATTGTACTACTACAAAATGCAGTAGTACAGGACTTTTTTTCCAATAATCCTCGTATTTTTCTTTCTTCTTTCCGGGTTTATAATAAGCTTATAATAACTGTTCAGTGAAGAATGCAGGGATTCCCGCCTCTGCGGACAAAGAGATGAATACCAGAAAAGGAGGAGCGGAACATGAGCGATACCATGACAAAAGAGCAGAAACTGTTTACGGAACGATTAAACAGAGTAGAAACGGCAATCCACCTGGGAACACCGGACCGGGTCCCCGTTTTTGCTTTCTTCTCGTCTTACATTCAAAGGCTTTATAATTCGAGCTATGCTGATATCTACTATGATTTTGACAAGGCAGGGCAGGCCGCGGTCCAGTTTCACAAAGATCATCCCCTGATGGACATCGGTCTTGCCCCTCAGTTTACAAGCGGAAAGGCAAACGAGATCGCCGGCTCGTCCATGATCGACTGGCCCGGAAGACCGGGAAGCATCGTCAGCAAATACAGCTCTCACCAGGTTATCGAGCGGGAACTGATGACACAGGAAGAATACCCGGAAATGCTGAACGATTTTACGGGATTCATGCTGCGGAAATATCTTCCGCGTGCCTACGGGAACCTCACCGGAACAGCAAATCTGCGTTTTACCCCTACCGTCGTGCTCAGCACAGGCATGCTCTCCCCGTTTTACGCCCCGGAAGCGCAGGATACGTTCCGGAAAATAGCCGAGATCGGTGCGGAAGACGCGAAAGCGGCAGCGGCAAGCGCGAAATATTCCGGAATTCTCGCCGAGATGGGATTTCCTCCTATGCTGTCCGGAGCTTCGGAAGCTCCTTATGATATTCTCGGAGATTATTTCCGCGGTACAATGGGAATCTTTGAGGACCTGACGGATCCGGATATGGCTGAATACATCGATCAGGCCTGCGATATGTTCGCGGAGCAGCAGATTCAGGCTCTGCAGTATTTCCGCTTTGTTGATATGCCTGTGAAGAGAGTCTTCTTCCCGCTCCACAAAGCCATGGACGGATTCATGAATGACAGGCAGTACGAGCGTTTTTACTGGAAACCGCTCAAGAAGATCATGCTCGCCCTCATCGATATGGGCGTGACTCCGTATATCTACACGGAAGGACCGTACAACACCAGACTGGACTTCCTGACCGATGTGCCGAAGGGAAAGGTGCTCTATCATTTTGAGACCGTCGATATGAAGCTGGCAAAGCAGAAACTGAGCGGAATCGCCGCGATATGCGGAAATCTTTCCATCTCCCAGATGGAGTTCGGTTCAAAAGAGACTGTCATCAAAGAAACCAGAGAACTGCTCGAGACATGCGCGCCGGGCGGCGGATATCTGTTTGATTTCAACGGATCGCTGGAAAACTGCAGGCCGGAAAACATGGACGCCATGTTTGAGACGCTTGAAAAATACGGAAAATACTAAAAATTAGCCGGAGCCGCGAGCACCATATCCGGAAACGTACAAACAGCCCCCGCCGGCATGGCTGATAACACACGCCGGCGGGGTCAATAATATAATATTGCAGTCAAAAAATATCACACGGACTGTTCCACACTTCGCAGACCGGCTGTTCAGACATCAGGCCTGCTTTTCCAGCCGCGCATATTCCTCATCCGTCACAGGCTCGCACCACTCGTTGGAAGTTTCCTCACCCTCGATCTCAAACGCGAGATGCGCGAACCAGGAATCCGCCGCGGCGCCGTGCCAGTGCTTCACCTCCGCCGGAATATTAATGACCGTTCCCGGCGTCATTTCCACGGGCTCTTTGCCCCATTCCTGATACCAGCCGCGTCCTCCCACGCAGATCAGCATCTGGCCGCCGCCGGATTTCGCGTGATGAATATGCCAGTTGTTGCGGCACCCCGGCTCAAAGGTCACATTGAAGCAGGGAGCCTGCTTGTCGGATACCGGAGCGAGATAGCTCTGTCCGATAAAAAACTGTCCGAACGGGTTCGGCTCGCCGATCGGAAGAAATATCTCCTTCTGAAACTTCTCTTTGTCCGTCAGCGCGGGCTCATCCTCCGTCCACACTTCCTTCGCCATATTGAATACCGCCCAGGCCATCGGCCAGCCCGCATAGAATCCTGCATGCGTGATAATCGCGGCAATCTCCTTTTTTGTAACTCCGTTCGCTTTGGCAGTCATCAGATGATATTTCAGCGAGCTGTCCGCCAGCCCTCTGCCCATGAAAACCGAGATTACGATAATGCTCCGTATTTTCAGATCAATATCCGTATTGTTCCAGTTCTCTCCGAACAGAACATCGTCATTAAAATGCGCAAACTCCGGCGCGAACTCTCCCAGCTGGTCTCTCCCGGCTGTCTGTACGATCTTTCCCATAGCTCCTCCTTCCGGCAGCGAAAACTGAAACGCCGCCTGATCCCTTTCATTTTGATGTATTTCCGTTGTTTTTATTATACTTTGCCTGGGAAAAACAGCAAATACTTATCATGAATAGTTTACCATACTTATCGGGCATAATCTGACAGTCCGCCCTTCTGCAATTTGTGAACACTGCAGTTTGCGGGCTGCGCTGTTTCTCTGTTCTGCAGATTTCCTGCAGGACACGCAGCACAGCCCGCCGGGTGAATCCCTTATACCCCGCCCCTGTTTCTACTCACGCACCTTTCGCAAGGCGCGGCAATTGCGCTGACCGGCGTTCTGCCAGAGCCCGGTTTCTGCTGATGCGCCGTCCGCTGAAGCTCATTCATAACTTCTCAATTAACTTTACACCCGATGGCATCTGTCTGTCTATATATATTTCATAATCATCAAATTTTCTTGGCGGCGCATCTTCTTTTTGCGTCACCATAATTTTATCGAACAGGATATGCGACGGGCAGTTTCCGAGAACGCTCTCATGTTTAAAAACATACAGCTTTCTCATGCACATCTTTCCTCTGGCCGCACTGTGATCATGCTCAAACATGTTAGTAATGGCTGTCCAGAGAAGCTCCACGTCCTCCTCTGTCATATCCGTCGCTTTATTGGCCTGCGCGGCGGAAATATATCCTTCCCCGCGATACAGCGCATAGGGAATCACGCTCTTTTTTCCCATTTCCGTATCGCCTGTCTCGGTCCGCTCTTCTGTTGTGCGCGCCTGTCGGGTAATCGTTATATCTTCAATATTAACCGGAGAGAGACTTCTCGCAAAATTAATCTGTACAGGACCTCTTACAATGCCGCACGGATCATCGCCAGTCGACATAACCGCCCCGAAAACACGCACGTCAAAGTAATTCCTGCACATATAAGCACATGCCTTTTTTACATCCTCCGTGTTTTTCCCTCTCTGTTTTCGCTTCAGACCTTCTGCCTGATATGCCTCCGAGAATTTTGTATTGAGAGCCTTGTCCGGCTTTATCAGAATGTTATACCCGGCTTCTCCGGCTTTGCACAGCTCTACATAATTCCTGATCTTTCTTTTGAGGCACACATCTGTAACATAACCATACCCTGTCTCAGCATCGACACGCGGCGAATTTCCGGCATCTGGATCCCCATTGGGATTTCCGTTTTCCACATCAAACAACATTACAAACTCATATCTGTTCTTAATTGCCATTGTCCTTTTCCTCCTCTGCGGCGTTGTTTTTATCCGGCTGCTTTGCAAAAAAGTTCTGTGTCTGCTGATAATAGCCGATAATAAATTTTCCCTGCTCTGTAAGCGCAAGCCAGTCCGGGAACCCGCCATCCAGCTTATCTATAATTTCTCTAATTAATTCGTTACAGTCATTCACTGTCCTCAGTTTTCCCATATTCCCTGCCCTGTTCAGATGATTCTGCGCCAGACGCATCAGCTTGGGAAATACAACCGCTGGTTTTGTGGAAGCCGATGCAAAGTAAGTGTCTTTGATCGTCCGGTTCAGCTGAGTATTCGACGCAGCCTGCTGCAGTCTTTCCAGTACCGCAAACAGTCTGCCGCACAGATAGGCCGGATTTTGATTCTCTTTGTCAAGTGCCACGTTAAGTTCCTCCTTTTGCTGCAAAATTCTCGATTTTCTATTGATACAGGCTTTTATAATACCTGCACGAACTTCATTGATCCGAAGATCTGTATCCGTCTTCACCCGGCGCACGACTGTCGAAAGCAGAAACGAAGGATATGCGGTCCCATAAACAACCGCTTCAAATATTTTCGTCAAAAGGGCCGGATCTATCGTCTCATTTTTACCTTTGGGAGAAATCAGTTCTTTCCTGATTCTCCAGAAAGGAACCGGCCTGGGCGTCTCTGAAATCTGAAGGTCGTTCTGATGCTGTGCAATATTCCATAAGACATCCGCATACTTCCTCCGGTAAAGAAACTTCATCGCAATCCTTGAAGAATTCGGCTTTAATCCCAGTATATAAAAATCCACATCCGGATCGATCTGTTCCAGAGAGCAGAGTCTGTCCGTCAAAATATTCCCCTCCCGTGCACTTTTCATCAGATTTTTCAGCATACTTTCCGTCTGTCCGGCATCCATCTGTTCTGACTCTCCAAAAAGAAGCGCCGCCATGAACGCATCATTGTTTTCATTCTCACTCATCGCCCAGAAAACAAACGTCACATCATCCAGATTCGCTTTATGCGATTTATCCGCCAGCAGATAATTCAGGGCTTCCGTATATCTGATCATAACCTTCTCTGAGATATTACTGTTGTAAGCCTGATCATTTCCATAGGATTTTCCTGAATCATTCTTAAAACCGATCAGAACGCTTCCTGTCGCCAGTCCTCCGTATACGCCTTTAATTTTGTTATGGATCCGGGCTATATCAGCCTGCTCCCCGCTGACTCCGCATTGGGCAGTCACAGCCTGAACATCCGCATCTTCCTGATTCCCATTTCGTTCTGCCCATCGTTTTTTTATCTGAACTTCCTCATGCAGAAGCTGTTCCGGATGTCCCGACAGACAAAATGCATAGCCGGAACTTCCATAACTTTTTCCAAGACCAGTCAGATAAGGATTCTCCTGCTCCTCCTCCGGTTTCCAGTTCTCAAGAAACGCCCGGTACGCATTAATCAGAGGTGAATCCAGTCCTTCAATAAATTCCAGATTCGTCTGTACAAACACCTGATGAGATTTCTGCGCCTTGTTTGTCCGATCCTTTGCGGTGAATCCTTCCGGGCCCAGATTCAGTCCAAACAGGTAAAGCGGCCGATGCTCCACTATATTGGCGTCGATCCCCGGTTTTTCGGTCCGTTTCGGCATAACAAGAATCTTTGGGACCAGTTTCTCCTTCGTCTTTCCTTTTGCCCCTTCTGAACTTTCCTTCCTCTGGTAATCAATCAGCCGGTCAATTTTTCCTTCCGGTGTCAGACTGACCAGATAATGAATTTTTACATTGGAGTATCCTGACGGGAGCACCCTGTTCGTTTTTGCAAGAATTTCATAATAATCGCAGAGAGCCTTAATCAGCATTTTACTCCCTCCCCGTATTTCGAAACGTCAATAACTCCTCTGATCATATGCGGCCGATAATACACGGTCGATGCTCTGTCCGAGAATCTGGGATTTTCCCAGTCACCGTTAATCGGGACTCCTCCATCCTGAAATACAACGCGGTAACTCATAAAACCCAGATCTACATCCCCTGCTTCCACGATCTCTTTGGAAATCTGGTTCATGTCAAAATCCTGAACAAGTGTAAGCTTCCTGACAGGAAATTCACTGCACCCAAGACACGGTGTCCTGAAATACTGGCCTTTTTCCAGCCTCCGTTTTATAATACTGAAGTGTTTGCTTTCTCCGTTTTCTTCATCGCCGCTCTTTATCCCCGTCAGTTCAAAATGAAACGCCACACCGTACCTGACCTGCTGAAGCACCATAGAGGCCCGCTGGCTCCTGCTCTGTGTGGTATAAATGCAGGGATCTCCGCCTTTGCCAAGCATCTGACTTTTCATAGCGCTGTAAGATACCTTGTCTTTCACCTCGTTCCGGCGGATATTCGCAAAATGAATCGGATTAAAAACAATAATTTTATCGATCACATACCGAATTGCCGGTTTCCAGTAAATACTCTTCAGCATCCCTTCCAGCGCCCCCGGAGGCGGAACATCGTAGCTGACCCGCTCTATTTTCAGCTCCGGCCTGGTAAAACAGGCATAGTCTCCTTCCACGATAATCTTAAAACCATAACCCATAATTCGGATCCCCTCCTTCACATGCACCCATGCCTCCTGCGGACATGTCACGGATCAATTGAAACATACAAGCCAAAACGCACTGGCAGGTTCCGCCCGCTGCAGCGGCCTTTCTTTCTTTTCGAACAGCGCAAATCAGATCCGCTGCCCGGGATTTCGCAATAATGTCCCAAAATACAACAGGCCAGCAGAAGCCCTGCTGACCTTTTAATGTGCGCTTTATATACCATGTATTTCACCGCCTGACAAATCATCCGCCTTATAAATTCTCTAATTATTTATGTCGATTCATTCTATAATAATACTTCTTTCCCGGCGCGTTGTCAAGCTTACTTTTCTCAGTTCATAACCTCCTTTATCCTGGAAACCATATGCCCCATCATGAAAAAGATTGTTTCATAATGCATATAATCCTGAATATTTTCATCAAACATAAATTTCAGATTCGCGGGGAATTCCTCATCCGCCTCCCAGTACTGGAGCGTGACCGGCAGGAACGCAAAGGGATACAGCACGGCCGCCACATCCCCTTTCATTCTGTCATTTGTTTCCCCCAGAACTTCGCAGGCACGCCGCAGTTCTTCTGTCTTTCCGGAAAACTCATCTGCCGCTTTCTGAAACATACTGCCGCCCGGGCCGGACGAATGTACAGTCCGGGGCAGCATACTGACCGGACAGAATTTCCCCGACAGCCGGCAGTCGTCTTTGGAACAGCAGAGCACATCGTAGATCGTCATCGCCTCGTTGTAATCCGCCTCCGTGACTGAGGAGAAGCCGTCCTTTGACCACTCCACAAGGCCGCTCCGCCGGTGGATCCTGTAAGGCCGCCGGACAAAGTCGATATAAAGATACGTATCATTGTTTTCCAGGCCGAATTTCCGGATCATCTTCTCCTGATCGTACTTCACAAATTCGCCGCGCATCTGGTTTCTCATAATCTCATAATTCGACAAAGCCATCCCGCATCCCCGCTTCCGTCATTTATAAAAACATCTCGTTCGGCTTTCTGCCGGAGCATGCCTTCTTCATCGCCAGCGAAGCCGCCGCAAGCACCGCCCCGTTCAGCTTTCTCGTCTTTTGCGGACAGACGGACACGCAGCGCATGCAGGAGATACACTTCGTCTTGTCCGCACCCTTCGGGGATTGAACATCGATAGCCCCTGTCGGACACTGCTTCGCGCAGGTCCCGCACTTCGTACAGGCGGATCCTGCCTGGGGAACCATTCCAAGGCCTCCTGCTTTTTTATACGGCCTGTTCCCCGGAATCGCCGGTTTGCTTCTGTCCCCGGCCTCAATCTTTTTCATGATGGAAGCCGCGTACCCGGAAAGCTCCCGACAGTCTTCTTCATCCGGTCTTCCTGCTGCAAACTGACGCATAATCGAATGCTCCGCGACCGCGGCGACCGCGGCGATCACCTGAAATCCGCTCTTTTGGGCCGCGTCCTCCATCTGCACCAACGTATCCTCCCAGGCACGGTTCCCGTAGACGGCCGCTATCACGCATCTGGCCGAGTTCCCCTTTATTTTGCCTAATCGGTCCAGAGCCGTCTGCGGGGCAAGCCCGCCGAAAGACGGCATGGCGATCAGCACAACATCCTCGGGGTCAAAACTGTATTTTGTATAATCGTCCGCCGCTGCGGAAAGGTCGATCCGTCCGACATCCGGCCAGTTTTTTGTCAGAGCATCCGCTGCCTTCTGTGTTCCTCCTGTCGGACTGAAAATAATCTGCGTGTATTTCATGGCAGATCCCTCCTTTGATGTATATTTTGATTATACAACCATTATAGGGCCCTGTCGTTGTATTGTCAATATTTACATCGGAAGAAAAATCCTGTATACTATCTGAAAAAGAAAAATCTGCAGGTCAGCAGAGGCAAATTTCACATGGAAACAACAGACAGAATACCTGCCAACCGGAAAGGCGGAAAGGATGCGGAATTGATTATGAGACTGAATACGAAATGTTCGATCGCGGTGCACGCGCTCATTCTGACGGCGGAATTTGAATCTGACTGCAAGATCACCAGTGAGCTTCTCGCCAAAAGCATCGGCTGCAATTCCTCCGCGGTCCGCAGCATTTTAAATGCGCTGCAGAAAGCGGGAATCATTTCCATCGTAAGAGGCATCGGCGGCGCTCATCTCGAAAAATCTCCCGCCAAAGTGACACTGTGGGATATTTATTCCGCGCTTGAGCCGGACGGCCTCTCCCACATGATTGGAATCCACCCGAATCCGTCGCAGCTCTGCCCGGTCGGACATAATATAGAAACCATTCTGTCCGGGCCCTACGGCAGAATTGCCGGCGCGGTGAAAGACACCATGCAGGAAATTACCCTGCAGCAGATGCTGGACCGGTATCACCAGCTGATGTCCGAATCTGAAACGGCACAATAAGCCAGACCCGGCAGGAACGGCAGTGCACATTCTGCACAAAAATCACCTCGTATAATGATATATGTGCACAATAACACGAAGTTTCACAAATAATTACATAAACATTATTGAAAACTTTTCAATGATATCAGCGGTATGATCACGGCGATCGTCGTCTCCATCCTGGCGCTGATTGCAAGTTTTATCGTGGTATTCCTCACCTACAAGGATGATGCTCCGAAAAAAAAAGAGGCGGCTCCGGCGGCATCCGCAGACACGGCGGCAGTTTCAGGCGGTTCCCTCTCGGCTCCGATCGTCGGGGAAGCGATCGATCTTTCTCAGGTAAAGGATGAGGTATTCTCCTCAGGCGCTCTCGGCAAAGGTATCGCGATTGACCCGGAAGTAGGCGAAGTGTACGCTCCGTGCGACGGCGAGATCACGACCTTCTTCCCGACTGGACACGCAATCGGCATCCAGGCAGACAACGGCGCAGAGCTTCTGATCCACGTCGGCATGGACACGGTGCAGCTGGACGGCAAAGGCTACACACCAATCGCAAAACAGGGCGACAGGGTAAAGAAGGGACAGCTTCTTCTAAAATTTGATATTGATTACATCAAATCGCAGGGTTATACTGTTGTTACACCGATCATCGTCACGAATTCGGACGACTTTGCGGATATCGTCCCGGAGGCCTCCGGCAAGGTAACGACCGATTCCAAACTTTTGACGCTGATCAAATAATAAGATACACAAGGAGACAAGAATCATGAGTTTAAGACCTGACTTTTTATGGGGCGGCGCAACCGCCGCCAATCAGTTCGAG
>CANRGB010000035.1 GCA_947630005.1 uncultured Lachnospiraceae bacterium | reverse complement strand
TTACCGCTTCCAGTCCTTCCAGAATCTGAATCTGGTCCGCACCGTATTCTGCACTCATCCGAATTCCTCCTGTTCTAGTCGCTTTCCCTTTCTTCTCCTTTTCCTTTACGGTATTTCCATAACCGCCGTTCCCGCCTGTACGCGGAACAGCCTGTCTATATTAAAATGATTCTCGACAAAATGATCGACCCCCGTACAGGTGATCAGTGTCTGGATATCATGAATATTCTCAAGCAGATACCGCTGCCTGCTGCCGTCCAGCTCCGAGAGCACGTCGTCGAGCAGAAGGACCGGCGTATCCTTCGCGTTTTTCTTTACGATCTCAATCTCCGCAAGCTTCAGCGACAGAGCCGCTGTCCGCTGCTGCCCCTGGGAGCCGTATCTGCGGATATCCGCGTCATGAACAGTAAAGCAGAGATCGTCTCTGTGCGGTCCGCAGTTTGTCATGCAGGTCCGCAGGTCCTTCTCTCTGCCTTTCCTCAGATTTTCCTCAAACTGATCCGCCTCCGCGCTCTGTTCGTAGGAGATGGTCAGCTCCTCCCTGCCTCCCGAAAGCTTCCGGTGGATTCCGGCCAGGATACCGTTCAGCTCCCGGACGAACTGTCCGCGCCTCGCGATCAGTTCCTTTCCGAACCGGACGAGCTGCTGATCCCAGACATCGAGCGTCTCCCTGTATTCCGGGCGGAAGGCAATCTCCTTGAGCAGCCGGTTGCGCTGCATCAGCGCCCTGGAATAGCTGGTCAGGTGATACAGGTAAACCCGGTCAAGCTGGCACAGCTCCATATCCAGGAAACGGCGCCGCTCGGAGGGTCCGCTCTTGATCAGGTTGAGATCCTCCGGCGAGAAAAAGATGAAGCTGCCGATTCCGATCAGATCTCCCGCCTTTTTTACCGGGATTCCCCCGACCGCGATCCCTTTCGCCTTGTTTTTTTTCAGGTGCATATCGATCCTGGATTCCACCCCTTTTTTCTCGAGCCGCATACAGATATGGGCCTCTTCCTGTCCGAAGCGGATCATCTCTTTGTCCTTGCTTCCTTTGTGGGAACGGCTTGTCCCGCACAGATAGACGGCTTCCAGAATATTCGTCTTTCCCTGCGCGTTGTCGCCGAAAAAAAGATTGGTTCCCGGGTGAAATTCCAGTTCGAGCGCCTCATAATTGCGGAACTGACTCAGTTTTATGGAATTTATGATCATTTTGTTTGTCCGCCGTTTATGCTGTTATGCGGATCTGCGCGTTTCTGAACAGAACCTCATCCCCGTCATACAGCTTTTTCCCTCTCTGCAGGCACACTTCGCCGTTTACTTTTACTTCGCCGTCAAGGATCACGGCCTTCGCCTCGGATCCCATCTCAACAAGGCCCGCCGCTTTCAAGGCCTGTCCGAGTTTGATAAAATCTTCTTTCAGTTTAATGCTGACTGATTCCATGCTGATCTCCATTCTGCCGCTCTCTGAAGCGGCCTGTTATCCTATAAAATTTACCGGAAGTATCAGATAAATATAAGTTTCCTCCTGATTGCGGATGAAGCAGGGCGCCTTGGGATTCATGAAATAGATATCCACCTGCTCATCGTCGATCACGCGGAGCGCGTCGATCAGAAACCGCGGATTAAAACCGATCCGGATATCTTTTCCCTCGAGAGCCACGTCAATGATCTCGTCCATCGAACCGATCTGAGAAGAAATCTTAAGTTCCATCACGTCGTCGGAGATATTCATGATGATCGGCCTCTTGTCCCCCTCCTTGACAAAGAGAGTCGCCCTGTCAATGCAGTCTAATAAATATCTCTTATTAACTGTAATCTTAGTGTCATAGTCATTGGAAAGCATCTGATCCACACGGAAATAATTCCCCTCGATCAGCCTTGATACGACGAGTGTCTGATCGAATTCAAATAAAATATGATTCTCCGTGAAATAGATATCCACCAGATCGTCGAGTTCTCCCGACAGGATCTTCGATATTTCGGTCAGAGTTTTCCCCGGTACAATGACTTTTTTGTCGCTGTAGCCGTCCTTCAGCTCAATTTTGCGGATGGAAATCCTGTGTCCGTCAAGGGATGTTACCTTTAATGTACTGCCGGAAATCTCAAACAGCTCCCCGGTCATGATTTTGTTCGTGTCATTTGCCGCGATGGAGAAGATAGTCTGGCGGATAATTTCCTTTAAAGTAAACTGTGAGATCGTGATGCTGTTTTCCCGTTCAATGAAAGGCAGATAGGAGAAGTCTTCTCCGTCTTTTCCCATGATGTTGAATTTTGCCTTTTCACAGGTAATAAGTGTATTATATCTGTTATCGGATGATATGACAACCTCATTATCCGGTAATTTTCGGATAATTTCGGAGAATAACTTCGCGTCAAGCGCGATCTGTCCTTTTTCGAGGATTGTCCCCGTAACGACGGTCTCTATCCCCAGCTCCATGTCGTTGGCTGTGAATTTAATCTCATTCGACGACGCGTCGATCAGAATACACTCGAGTATCGGCATTGTCGTCTTGGAAGGTACTGCTTTCATTACGATGGTGACGCTTTTCTGCAGATCTGCTTTCTGGCATACGATTTTCATGATCGTGGTGAACTCCCTTCAATAAATATAATAAAAAAATCCGCCGTAGCCGCAGTAAGGGCTGTGGATTTGTGGAAAAGTCTTTTTCTCCTTGAAAATAAAGGAAAAACGCTTCGGGACAATTTTGTGAAAGACCGCCGGAAATGCACTGGATAAAAGGCCGGTTTTCCACAGAAACCAGGATTGATCCTTGGGGCGGGCGTTTTCGGAAGAAAGTTGTTAACATTTCTCCACAGGCCGTAAACATCCTTTTAAGGGGGATATCCTGTGGATAAGTGGATAACTTTGTGGATAACTTCCCCTTCATCTGGGATTGATTTTTTTCTTCAGAACCTCGATCGTATTCTTTATGGAATCGTTCTTTTCAAGCTGGGACGCGATTTTTTTGGTGCCGTGGATCACGGTGGAGTGATCGCGGTTTCCCATTTCCGCCCCGATGTTCTTGACGCCGACGTTCGTCAGGGTAGAGCACAGGTACATGGCGATCTGCCTTGGAAGCACGATCTCCGAATTACGTTTGCTGCTCTTGATATCGTCCGTCGTAATGTGAAAATGATCCGCGACGATATCCATGATAAGCCGCGGCGTGACCTCTCTTTTGCTGTCCGGGGAGATGATGTCCTTCAGCGCTTCCTCCGCCAGCGCGACCGTGATCTCACGGTTTTCGAGATTGCTTAAGGCGACCAGCTTGTTCAGAGCTCCCTCGAGCTCACGGATGTTTGATTTTATGTTCATCGCGATATATTCAATGACGGCGTTGTCGATGTTGTATCCGTCATTTTCTTCTTTTTTATGGAGAATGGCCATTCTGGTTTCAAAATCAGGCGTGGAAATATCGGCGATCAGTCCCCATTCAAAGCGGGAGCGCAGCCTGGCCTCAAGCGTCTCAATATCTTTCGGCGGTTTATCAGAGGAAATAATGATCTGCTTTTTGTTTCCGTGCAGATCATTGAATGTGTGGAAGAATTCTTCCTGTGTGGATTCTTTTCCTATAATAAACTGAATGTCGTCGATCAGAAGGACATCGACGTTTCTGTACTTTTCCCGGAACTTGGTCATGGCGGTTGTGTTTCCGTTTCGGATGGAATCGATCAGTTCGTTCGTAAAAGTTTCGCTTGTCACGTACAGAACCTTTTTGCCCGGGTTTTTATCCAGTATGAAATGCGCGATAGAGTGCATCAGGTGGGTTTTTCCGAGTCCGGCTCCGCCGTGGATAAAAAGAGGGTTGTACATCTTTCCGGGAGATTCGGCCACGGCAAGAGCGGCAGCATGGGCAAATTTGTTGTTGCTGCCGACGACGAAGGTATCAAAAGTATACCTCGGATTCAGATTCGCGCGTTCTGAAACAGGGGCATCTTCCGGAGATTTTTCTTTTTTGGCAGGCTTTTTTTTCGCTTCCCGTTCCGCCGCCTGCTCGGGGAGAATGAATTCGATGTCGTATTCCTTTCCTGTAAATTCCGCGATCGCCACCCGGATGGGGAACATATATTTTTTAGTGATATAGTCGATGCCCATCTGCGCGGAAGGAACCAGGATCGTGACCGTATCGTCCGAGACGTTGAAAATCTGCAGAGGCTGCAGCCACGTTTTGAAGGAGATATCGGAAAGCTCATGTTCTACTTTTACAATATAAAGTATTTCTTCCCATTTTTCTATAAGTAAGTCCATAATATATTCTCCAAAAAGACCATTTTTTCCTCCATTCATATTAAACCAAAAAAAGAAATTAGGCAATAGAAAAATATCCACAACAAAGGGATAAGAAGAAAGTGGAAATGTGGAAAATGTGGATAAGTCGGTGGATATCTCAAAAATAGGCGTGGACGGAATGAACCGGGATAAACGCGTGTGAATAAGTGTATCCCCACAATTCACATGGGAAAAAGCGGAAGAAATAAGGGATTTTTTGTCGAAAAGCGGGAATTATACACGGGATTTCAGAAAGTTATCCACAAGTTGTCAACAATTTGTGGATAAAATTACGTAAACCAGCGCGGGTGGATAAAAATGTGGACAGAGTGGACAAGGGATATTTTGCCGGGAACTTCCTGCAAAAATCTTCTTGACTTCCAACTTCATTGTGAATATAATGGAAACGATGTTTTCACGGTATAATCGGCCAGAACGATGAGCGAAAAGGAGGTGCACAGAGTATGAAAATGACATTCCAGCCTAAGAAAAGATCCAGATCCAAAGTTCATGGATTCAGAGCAAGAATGAAGACGGCGGGCGGAAGAAAGGTTCTCGCTGCAAGGAGAGCAAAAGGAAGAAAGGTTTTAACCGTGTAGGCCGCAGATATGTGGCCTTTTTTGTAATGATTTGTAATGAAAATCTATCTGAAAAGGGCAGAATATGATATTTTCAGAATCATTAAAGAAATATGGAGATTTCCAGAGTGTTTATAAAGGTGGAACATCATACGCAAATAAATATCTGGTCATGTATGTAAAAAAGACAGACACAGGAAAGAACCGTATCGGAATATCGGTGAGCAAAAAAGTGGGAAACAGCGTGGTAAGGCATCGTATCACGAGACTGATCCGCGAGGGCTACCGGTTAAATGAAAGGAAATTCGATAGGGGAATCGATGCGGTGGTTATCGCACGTCCCGGCGCTAAGGGAAGAAATTTCTTTGAGATCGAGAGCGCGCTGCTTCATCTCGGAAGAATGCACAGGATTGTGAACGATTCCGGAGCAGAAGAAGTGGAGAAAAAAAATGAAAAGTATTCTGATTTATCTGATTAAATTTTATCAGAAATATCTGTCACCGTTGAAATCGACGAAATGTCCTTATTATCCTACCTGCTCCCAGTACGGTCTGGAGGCGGTAAGGAAGTACGGAGCGCTCAAGGGCGGAATGCTGGCGTCATGGAGGGTGCTCAGGTGCAATCCGTTTTCAAAAGGTGGCTATGACCCAGTTCCATAGGAGGAAACAAGCAAATGTTATTGACAAAGAGTACGGCCTTTATCATTGGCCCGGTTTCCAGTGTTCTCGGATATATCATGAACGCGATCTTCTGGCTCCAGTCCAGAATCGGTCTGGAAAATATCGGTCTTTGCATTATTTTGTTTACGATCGTGATCTACCTGCTGATGACGCCTCTGACGATCAAGCAGCAGCGTTTTTCCAGGCTGCAGAGCAGAATGAATCCCGAGCTTCAGGCGATTCAGAAAAAGTATAAAGGCAAGAATCAGGATCAGGCGGCCATGATGAAGATGAATGAGGAGACGCAGGCCGTCTATGCGAAATACGGGGTCAATCCGATGGGAAGCTGTGTGCAGCTTATCATACAGATGCCGATCCTGTTCGCGCTGTATCGTGTTATATGGAACATTCCCGCGTATGTGGACAACGTGAAAAACGCTTTTATGCCGCTGGCGGAGAAGATCGTAAGCACGCCGGGAGCGGAAGAGTTTATGAAGACTCTTGCGGGCACGGTCCGCGTGAGTTTCCCGGAGATGACGAATCTCACGGTGATCGACGTTTTGTATAAACTGGCTCCCGCGAACTGGGCGGAGCTTTCCGGACAGTTCCCGGATCTGACGTCTCTGATCGAGACAACGCAGAGAGAAGCGGACCGGATGAATTATTTTCTTGGTCTGAACATCGCGGACGCGCCTTCCTCGATTATCGCGAGCGCGTTTGCAGCAGGTTCTTACCTGCTCCTTATAGGGGCTCTGCTGATCCCCGTCCTTTCGGCGGTGACGCAGTGGCTGAACACAAAGCTGATGCAGTCTTCTCAGGCAAACAGCAATGCGTCCAGCGGAAATGAGACGATGGACAGTACAATGAAGACCATGAATACAGTCATGCCTCTTATGTCGGCTGTGTTCTGTCTGACACTTCCCGTAGGTCTTGGTATTTACTGGATCGCCGGCGCAGTGGTGCGAAGCGTCCAGCAGCTCGTGATCAATAAGCAGATCGACAAGCTGGATATTGACGAGCTGGTCAAGAAAAATATGGAAAAAATTAACAAAAAACGTGAGAAACAGGGACTTCCGCCTCAGAAGGCCACGCAGGCTGCAAGGATAAATACGAGAACGATTGAGAAAAAGCCGGAGATTTCTGAGGAGGAGAGACAGCAGAGAATTAAGAAAGCTACAGAATATTATCAGAATAATACGACGGCAAAACCCGGAAGCCTTGCGGCAAAGGCACAGATGGTCAAGCAGTATAATGAAAGAAACATGAAGAAATGAGGGGGTTTTGAGTCATGAGTTGGATAAAAGTTTCAGCCAAATCGGTGGCGGACGCGCTTATGGAGGCGTCCATTCAGCTTGGTACAAGCAGCGACAATATCGAATATCATGTGCTGGAGCAGGGTTCCTCAGGACTTTTTGGTTTTATCGGCGCCAAAAAAGCGGTGATTGAAGCCAAAAAGAAAAAGACGGACGAGGATCTGATGAAGGAAGTATTCGGTGATATGAAGGAATCTCTGAGAGAGGATTCCTTCAGAAAAGAACTTCAGACGGAAGAACCGGAAAAAGCGGCCGCGGAGCAGGAGGTTTCAAAGGAAAACCGCAAAGAGACAAAGAAGGATTCCAGAAAGGAATCCGCAAGGAAGGAAAGACCTGAGAAGAAAGAGTCCGCGCCGGCTAAAGAGAGCGCAAGAGGGAACAGAAAAGAGGCCGTTAAAGATGAGACGGCATCGAAATCTTCTCAGGGAGAACCGGCGGCAAGAGAAACATCTGCAAGGCAGGAAAACCAGGAACGTCCGCGTCAGGCGAACAAAGACAGAGAATCCGCGAGAGAGGGCGGAAAGAATTCCAGGAACGGGCGCAGGAATCAGAAGCGTCCGAAAGATGGAGAAGCTTCTTTCCAGAAGAAGAGGGCGGCTGTGCCGGAGGAGAAGATATCCGTGCTGGATGCCGCTGAGAATGTCCCGGTAAAGACAGAAGAAAAAGTTCCAAGAGCACCGAAAGAACCTGCTGACCCGGAAGTGGTGAAGAAGAGGGCTGAAACTTTCCTGAAAGAAGTTTTCCGTACAATGGATATGGAAGTCCAGATTGAGATGACGTTTGAGGAGGATTCTCTTTCCGTGAATATCACGGGAGAGGAGATGGGACTTCTGATCGGAAAGAGGGGACAGACGCTGGATTCTCTTCAGTATCTGACCAGTCTTGTCGTCAACAAGGGAAATTCCGCTTATGTGCGGGTTAAGCTTGATACGGAGGATTACAGGAACCGCAGAAAGGCAACGCTTGAGAATCTTGCCAGAAATATCGCGCTGAAGGTCAGAAAGACGAGGAGACCTGTATTTCTCGAACCTATGAATCCGTATGAGAGAAGAATCATTCATTCCGCTCTTCAGAATGACCCGTATGTGACGACGCACAGCGAGGGGGACGAGCCCTGCAGAAAGGTCGTCGTGACGCTGCGGAAGAGCAACGAACGATACGAGAGAAAAGACGAATCGGTTCGAAAAGAACGGCAGCAGTGATTTTTGCGGACGGCTTTCACAATAATATAATATGAGTATAAGAAGCTGAAAGATAGTCATTTGTGAAACAGAGATTATGGGTTCGGCTTCTTTTCGTGCAAAAGAAAGTATGATACGAGGTGATTTTTATGCAGGGCGATACGATTGCGGCCATTTCAAGCGCGGCGGCGGATTCGGGCATTGGAATTGTAAGGATCAGCGGTCCGGATTCCTTTGCGGTGATTGACCGGATCTACCGCCCGAAAAAAGGAAGCCGGAAGCTTTCAGAGAAAAAATCGCATACGATTCATTATGGGTATATTATGGATGGCGGGGATGTCGTCGATGAGGTGCTTGTCATGATTATGCGCGGTCCGGGAACTTTCACGGCCGAGGACACGGTGGAGATCGACTGTCATGGCGGAGTCTGCGCAATGCGGAAAATTCTTGAGACTGTGATCAAAAACGGGGCAAGACCGGCGCAGCCCGGAGAATTTACCAGGAGGGCGTTTTTAAACGGAAGGATCGATCTCTCCCAGGCGGAGGCCGTGATGGATGTGATCCAGTCAAAGAATGAATACGCGCTGAAAAATTCGGTCAGCCAGCTGAAGGGTTCCGTCAGGAAGGAGATAACAGAGCTCCGGGGACAGATTCTGTATCATACCGCGTATATAGAGGCCGCGCTTGATGATCCGGAGCATATCAGTCTTGACGGGTACAAAGAGAAGATAGAAGATGAAATCACGGAAATCGGGGAAAAAATCCGGCGGCTGATCTCGACGGCGGACAACGGGTGCATCCTGAAGGAAGGGATCAGAACCGTCATCGTCGGGCGCCCCAACGCGGGGAAGTCTTCGGTTCTGAACGCGCTTCTTGGAGAGGAGAGGGCGATCGTCACCGAGGTCGCCGGGACGACGAGGGATACGCTTGAGGAGACGATCAATCTCAATGGGATCACATTGATTATTACGGATACGGCGGGCATAAGAGAGACCGAGGATATCGTGGAGAAGATCGGCATAGGGAGAGCGCGGGAAAAGCTGGAAAACGCGGATCTGGTTCTGTATGTCGCGGATTCCTCCGAGAAGCTGGATGAGAACGACGCGGCGGTCATACGGATGCTGAGAGACAAGAAAGGGATCGTTCTGCTGAACAAGTCGGATCTGGAGACTGTGACGACCCGGGAGATGATCGAGGCGATGATCGAACGGGAGGATGAAAAGGCGGAGGAAGCGGATGGTGATTCCTGCGGGGAGAATCCGCCGGAAGAGGAAGATGCCGGAAAACCGAACAGCCGGCGTAAGAGAGTGCCGGAGTACCCCGTGATCAGTATATCCGCTTTGGAAGGCACAGGGATTGATCTGCTCGAAGAAAAACTGAAAGAAATGTTTTATCAGGGAGAACTTTCCCAGGATAATGAGGTGTGTATCACAAACATGAGACATAAGGCTCTGCTTATGGACGCCGCGGAAAGTCTGGAGAGAGTCCGGGAGAGTATTTCGCTTGGAATGCCGGAGGATTTTCTGACGATCGATCTGATGGGCGCGTGCGAGGCGCTGGGAGAGATCACGGGAGAGACGGCTTCGGAAGATATGATCAATGAGATATTCGGAAAATTCTGTCTTGGAAAATAGAGAAGGGGCTGCGTATGAAGAGAGTGGAAGAGTGGGTAGATGTCGTCGTCGTGGGAGCCGGACACGCGGGCTGCGAGGCCGCGCTGGCGTGCGCGCGCCTTGGGATGGAGACGATCCTGTTTACGGTCAGTGCCGACAGCATCGCGATGATGCCGTGCAATCCAAATATAGGAGGCAGTTCAAAGGGACATCTGGTGAGAGAGGTCGACGCGCTTGGCGGCGAGATGGGAAAAAACATAGACCGGACGTTTATTCAGTCAAAGATGCTGAATCTGTCGAAAGGACCTGCCGTACATTCCCTGCGCGCGCAGGCGGATAAAGCGGAATACTCGAGGAGTATGCGAAAAGTGCTTCAGGAGACAGAGCATCTGAAGATCAGGCAGATGGAAGTGACGGAACTGATTGTGGAAGACGGAACGCTGACGGGGGTCAGAACTTATTCAGGCGCTGTTTATCACTGCAGGGCCTGTATTTTGTGTACAGGAACCTATCTGAAGGCAAGATGCATCTACGGAGATGTCAGCACGTATACAGGGCCGAACGGTCTGCAGGCCGCGAATTATCTGACGGATTCCCTGAAGGCGAACGGTGTGAAAATGTATCGTTTCAAGACAGGGACTCCGGCGAGAATCGACGGAAGATCAATTGATTTTTCAAAAATGCAGGAACAGAAAGGAGACGAGAGGGTCGTTCCGTTCTCCTTTGAGACGGATCCCGCGTCGGTGCAGATTCCGCAGGTATCCTGCTGGCTGACTTACACAAATGAGGATACCCACAGGATCATCCGGGAGAATCTGGACCGGTCTCCGCTGTACTCCGGGATGATTGAGGGAACCGGACCGAGATACTGCCCGTCGATTGAGGATAAAGTAGTGAAATTTGCGGATAAGGACCGCCATCAGGTATTTATAGAGCCGGAAGGAGTCCATACAAATGAAATGTATGTGGGCGGAATGTCGAGCTCTCTGCCGGAGGATGTGCAGCTTGCGATGTATCGGAGCGTGGCCGGGCTTGAGCACGCGGACATTGTGAGAAACGCGTACGCGATCGAATATGACTGCATCGACGCGCGCCAGCTTGATTTGTCGCTGGAATTTCGGAATATCCGCGGCCTGTTCAGTGCGGGTCAGTTTAACGGGAGTTCAGGCTATGAGGAGGCGGCGGCGCAGGGGATCATCGCGGGGATCAACGCCGCGAGAAAGATACAGGGAAAAGAGCCGCTGATCCTGGACCGCTCGGAAGCGTATATAGGAGTATTGATCGATGATCTTGTGACGAAGGAGAATCATGAACCTTACCGGATGATGACCTCCCGGGCGGAGTACCGGCTGCTTCTGCGGCAGGACAACGCGGATCTGCGCCTGACGCCGAAAGGATATGAAGTGGGACTGATCTCCGAAGAAAGATATCAGCGTCTTCTGGAAAAGGAGCGTATGATTCAGGAGGAGACCAAGCGCGTAAAAAAGACCTCGGTCGGGACAGAAGAGGAGGTGCAGGAATTTCTGCGTTCTCAGGAAAGCACGGAGCTGCGTTCTTCCGCAAGGCTTTCCGAACTGATCAGCAGACCTGAGCTTTCCTATCAAAAGTTAAGTGTAATTGACAGAGAAAGAAAAGAGCTCCCGGAAGAAGTGCAGGAACAGGTAAATATCAACATAAAGTATGAAGGATATCTCCAGCGCCAGTTAAAACAGGTAGAGCAGTTTAAAAAGATGGAAGCGCGGAAAATACCGCAGGATATCGATTACGATAAAGTGCCGAGTCTCAGGACGGAAGCAAGACAGAAACTGAAAGAATGCCGTCCGTCCTCGATCGGCCAGGCTTCGCGGATCGCGGGAGTATCGCCGGCTGATGTGTCTTTACTTATGATATATATCAGATGAAAGAGAGGGTGTTATGGAGAAAAACAGCAGGCAGCAGGAAGACGCGGTTTCCTTTTTTACCGAGAGCTGCAAACAGCTGGGTATTACTTTGAGCGACAGGCAGCTGCAGAATTTTCTGATTTTTTATGAATATCTGATCGATCAGAATAAAGTGATGAATCTCACCGCGATCACGGATTTTTCAGAGGTAATGGAAAAGCATTTTGTGGACAGTCTTTCGATTGTAAAAGGGATTGACATGAAAAACATTGCATGCATGATCGACGTCGGAACAGGGGCAGGATTTCCGGGACTTCCTCTGAAGATCGCGTTTCCTCATTTAAAGGTAGTGCTTCTCGATTCTTTGAATAAAAGAGTAAAATTTTTGAATCAGATGATAGAGAAACTTCAGTATACGGAAATTACTGCCGTGCACGGGAGAGCGGAAGATCTCGCAAGAAATAAAGATTACAGAGAAAAATTCGATCTCTGCGTGTCAAGGGCCGTGGCCAACTTATCCTCGCTGTCTGAATACTGCCTTCCTTTCGTCAGAATAGGAGGAACCTTTGTTTCTTATAAGTCCGTGGAGATTGGGGAAGAGATGGAAAATGCCGGAAGAGCAGTGCGTGTGCTTGGCGGAAAGCTTGTAGAAAAGAAAGATTTTCTGCTTCCGGGAAATGATCTGCCGCGCTCTCTGGTCATCATACAAAAGATCAGAAATACGCCGTCCGGATATCCGAGGAAAGCAGGAATGCCGACGAAAGAACCCCTGCGCGGATAACAGACTGCGGCGTCGCCGGCCGCGCTGCAGAAGCACATGCGTACAGTTTTAAAAATAAAAATCAGATACCCTGCCTGCTGCCATTTAGATGGTGCAGGCAGGGTGTTTTTGACGAAAGCTGATAACGATTCAGAAATAAGAAAGACCGTGCTCCGAACAGGAGAGCGTTTGTAATTCTTTTCACGTGACATGCCAGATTTTTCAGTGGGTATGCTGAGCTTATGCTTTTCCATGTGAACACATGACCTTTTGGCCCTGGCATCATATCATTGTCTGAAAAAGTAAAGACTGCCGGAACTTAATTGACATACATAAAGAAGCTTTCCAGTATATCGTCAATTGCCTCAATCTGCGGATACATTTTGCAGTCGTCAATGATTTCTGCGGTAATGTTATCGTTGATTTTACGATATTCAGTGATTGCCTGATGATAATACGAACAGTCGGATCCGTAGATCAGATGAATCGGAGTTTTCGCTTTCTTTAAAGCCTTTGAAATATCAACATTGATGTAATTACCCTGCACGCTGCTGAGCAGATGTTTCCCGAATCCATTCCCCGCATGAGAAGCGTCGTAGCTTGCTTTGATCAGCCGTGGTTCCACGAAAAACGGATTGAACAGAAGTTTCTCTGTAAAAGCATATTCTGTATTGAACCGGCTTGTAATTACATAATATAAGGTTGTGCCGATAAACGGAAGTTCAAATAATATCTGCAAAGCCTTGGAGTGATCGTCAGGCTGTCTTCTTAATCGGGCCAGTTCCGGAAGATTGATTAAGGTGATCGTCTCGAACAGATCCTTCTGCATCGTATCCGCCATGATTATGAAAGAACCTGATAAACCGGTAGCAGCAACGTGGGCAGATTCTCCGATTACATCATGTACAAAATCCGTTATCATCTGTACAAAATAATAGTTTGTATAGGTGATCGCAGGCTTATCTGATTTTCCGCAGCCCGGCAGATCAATAATATATAAAGTATAATCAGTTTTCAGAGAGTCAATCAATTCATTCCACTCAAAAGAAGCGGACAGAGGATTAAGATCGTGTACCAGAAGAAGAGGAGTTCCCTCTCCCTTCTTTTTATAATAAATATCCCCATGTTTCCAATGATAATAAGTCCCGGAATTGGAAGAGGATTGTTTTGTGATCGCAGAGGAATCGATCCATTTGTTGATCAGATGAAGGAGTCCTGCTGTCGCCAGAGAAAATTTTATAATACTTTTCTTCCTTTTCATAAAAATTCTCCTTTCCTATAAAATTGTATTTTTTGTTTGCAAATTTTCAGGATATATCTTATATTACTGTATATAAGTATAGACTATTTTCTGCCCGTGTACAACGGTAATTTTTAAATTATGATGCAAAAAACAAAAAATGTTTCACGTGAAACATCGGGAGAGTATGAAAGCTTTACTCTGTAGATAGAAAAATAAAGAAAAGTAAATTGCGGGCTGCGGGAAATGAATGAAACTCTGCAAATAAAAAATAGGATTGTAGAAATAAATTAAGAATAGCATCAATGCCATTAAGTTTAACGATTCCGGACGCCGCGCGAGCCAGAAACGTCTCCGGGATGAACTCATACAAAGGTTCATCCGGAGACGCCCTGTCCCTTTGCGGCTGTTAATTAAATGACATTGGAATAGCATATTAACAGATAAAGATGGTCTTTCTGAATGGAAAAATAATGTTTCACGTGAAACATTGAAAATAGCAGGAATTCTTGATTTTTCGGATGAAGAGAGTTAAATCACAGGAGATAAACGTAAAAAGAAAAAAGCGTGAAATAGACAAAAAAATGTTTTCGAATGAGATAAAAATGTTTCACGTGAAACATTGAAAAATAACAGGAATTTTTATTAAATGAAAGGAGATGAATTACTTAAAATAAATAGAACGACAGCGGGCGACGAACAGAAAAACACAATCTTTCTGAATAAGGCAGAAATGTTTCACGTGAAACATCAAAATAATGCGGGATCAGGTTATGCATCATCTATTACAGGCCATGCATTTGTTCAGAACTTACTCAAAACTCTTGCGGAAGGTTTCTGAATCTGCTTTGACAGACGCTCTGATCTTTGAATCTCAGGTACGTCTTTGCAGGTTATTATAAGATGCGGGGTTAAATGTGGGGATCGGATTTGATTTCTGCCGTGAATACGGGTTTGGGATGTACAGTCTGAAGGAGAAAACAGTCTTCTTCTCTGGTATATAAGTCCGTACTCTGGAGTCGCCGGTGTGGATAAAGGTAATAAAACACATACAACGAGGAGAAAAATTATGTTAAGGGAGTATATCAGCGGGAAAATAAGGGAAAATGAAGAACTTGTGATGGATCTGGAAGGGGATATAAAAAAACTGAAAGACCGAAAAAAAGAACTGGAAAAGCTGATCCAGGTTATAAAAGATGAAAATAATGACGGAACGGAAATATTTTCTCCGAGAAATCACAGGGATCAAAACATGGAAAAGCTGAATCAGTATCAGGGTGATATAAAGAAAATTGAACAGGAAATGGAAGAAAAAATAGGCAGACTTAGTGAAGCGGAGAAAAAAAGATCAGAATATAAAAGTATGCTCGCGGAAGTTGATAAAAGTCATTCGGAGGAAAAAACGGAGTATTCAAAGATTGACCGGCAGATAAAAAGTCAGACGGAACAGCCGGGCAGCCAGGTGGAAGTTGGGGAAGAAAAAGTGCAGCCGGAGGAAACAAAAACGTTTGAACAGATCCGGCAGGAAAACGATAATTTAGAAAGAGAGGAGGAGCAGTCTAAGGAAGAACAAAATAAAGCAGCAACAGAAGAAGAATCAGAACATGAAAGTGATCAGCAGGAACAGATGAAGCAAAATGATGGAGGAAATTCTTCTGCACAGGATTCTGCCATCAGACAGGAGATTGACGACAGTATCTTCGAACAGGTCAGAGCAGGAATTGAACGTGAGCTTGGAAAGGTCAGCCTCGATGGAATTGAAATTAAATCGGCGGAGCTGATTGTTCTTGAAAGTGAAAGAAAAAAGGAAAAAGAGTTTTTGGAAAAGGTCAAAAAAAGTGTAGAATTTTGTTTTGAGTATTCCGGCAGTAAAAATAAATGTAAAAATGAACTCAGGAAACTGAAGAGGATGATTGAGGAATATATTTTTTCTCTGGGAATATAAAAATGTTTCACGTGAAACATTTTTATGGTAAATGGGCGGAGATAGTGCTATACTGAATCACAGGGAAGAGAAAATCTTGAAAGGAGAGAAGTTTTAAATGGCAAGGGTGATAGTGATTGCAAATCAAAAAGGCGGAGTGGGAAAAACTACCACGTCAATCAATTTATCAGCCTCCCTCGCAAAAGAAGGAAAAAAAGTCCTGGTTATTGATATGGATCCGCAGGGAAATACGACCAGCGGATTGGGAGTGGACAAGGAACAGCTCGAATCTACGGTATATGAGCTGCTGCTGGGGGAGGCGGAGATCGAGGACTGTATTCAGTCGAATATATTGGAAAGTCTGTTCCTTTCTCTTTTGCCATCAAATATAAATCTGGCGGCAGCGGAAATTGAACTGATCGGAGTGGAGGAAAAGGAATTTCTTTTAAGAAACGCTTTAAACAAGGTGAAAGATGAGTATGATTTTGTGATCATAGATTGTCCCCCTTCCCTGAATATGCTGACAATCAATTCCATGTGTGCCGGCGATACGGTGCTGGTGCCGATTCAGTGTGAGTATTATGCGCTGGAGGGATTATCTCAGCTGATTCGCACGATAGGATTGGTTCAGGAACGCCTGAATCCGGAACTTGAGATAGAAGGGGTAGTATTTACCATGTATGATGCCAGAACAAATCTGTCTCTTCAGGTCGTTGAGAATGTAAAGAGCAATCTGGATCAGAAAATATACAAGAGTATTATTCCGCGAAATGTTCGTCTGGCGGAAGCGCCCAGCTATGGAATGCCGATCACAGAATATGACGCGAAATCGGCGGGGGCAGAAGCATATCGAAGACTTGCTGAAGAAGTGATACATAGAGGAGAGGAAGAATGGCTGTAAAAAAGACAGGATTAGGAAAAGGATTGGATTCTCTGATTCCGGCTTCACCGGTGAAAAAAAAGCCGGAAGGAGAAAAGACAGAACTGTATCAGATAAAGACGATTGCAAAAAAAGATGAAATAAAGCTCCGCATCACAGAGGTGGAACCTAATCGGGATCAGCCGCGGAAAAAATTTGATGAGGACTCGCTTTTGGAATTGGCGGAATCGATCAAACAATACGGAGTGATCCAGCCTCTGCTGGTTCAGAAAAAAGATGATTATTATCAGATTATAGCCGGGGAAAGAAGATGGAGAGCGGCAAAACTGGCAGGCCTGAAAGAGATCCCTGTGATCATCAAAGAATTATCGGATCAGGAGATCATTGAGGTATCTCTTATTGAAAATATTCAGAGAGAAAATCTTAACCCGATCGAGGAAGCGCAGGCATTCAGACGGCTGCTTACAGAGTTTCATTTAAAACAGGATGAAATTGCCGGGAGAGTTTCAAAGAGCCGAACGGCGATCACGAATTCCATGCGGCTGCTGAAATTGGATGAGCGGGTGCAGAAAATGGTAATCGACGATATGCTTTCCACAGGACATGCGAGAGCTCTTCTTGCTATAGAAGACAAAGAGCTGCAGTATAAAGTAGCGATTCAGGTTTTTGACGGGAAGCTGAGCGTCCGGGAAGTCGAGAAACTGGTGAAAGCCCTGACAACGGAAAAGACAGAAAAAAAGAAAAAGGAACCGGAAAGCAGATTTGTGTATGCGGATATTGAAGAAAAAATGAAAGCTTTGCTCGGGACAAAAGTGGTGATCAATCACAAAGCAAATAATAAGGGGAAAATAGAAATAGAATATTATTCAAACGATGAATTGGAAAGGCTGCTGTATTTATTCCAGTCGATTCAGGTATAGGACTGCGCGGACAGTCCGCGGAAAGATTGAACAGCGCTTTTGATTCAGAATGAACAAATAATTTCTATGGCTGAACAAATAAGGGAGAGATAATTAATGCAGAGCAGTATATTGAATTCGCTTGGGATAGATCCGGGTTTTCTTGTGATAGCAATGATGGGGATCATGATCTTTGTTTTGCTTTATATGGTGAGGGTGTCCATGAAACTTACCCGGTTTCTCAAGCGGTACAGAATTTTTATGAGAGGAAAAGACGCTGTGTCTCTGGAAAAAGCATTCGCGCAGAGATTTGCGGAAGTGGACAAGATCGAGGAAGTGACGAGAATACATTCCGATGAAATACGCAGAATAAAGGAGATCCAGGGAAGAACGGCAAATAAGATCGGAATTGTAAAGTACGACGCTTTTCCGGATGTCGGAGGCCGGCTGAGCTTTGCGCTCGCGATGCTTGATGAGAGTGATTCAGGTTTTGTTTTGAATGCGATCCACGGACGTGAAGGATGTTATACTTACGTGAAAGAGATTGTAAAAGGGGAATCCTATGTTGTGCTGGGGCAGGAGGAGAAGGAAGCGCTGCGCCAGGCAGTTAACTACTTCAGCGATATGAATTAAAAAAATATAGATTTTTCAGAAAAGGGATTGTACAAAACGATAAAAAAAGGTAGAATAGACCAAGCTGCATTAATGGGGAAAGATTCACGCTTACGCTTCTGCCGGATTACCGGACATGAAAGCAGACTAATCAGATGGAGGAGAATTGAAATGCTGGATATTAAATTTGTGAGGGAGAATCCAGATGTCGTAAAGGAGAATATAAAAAAGAAATTCCAGGATGAAAAACTGCCGATGGTGGATGAAGTTCTTGAACTGGATAAGAGAAACCGGGAGATTAAAAAGGAAGTAGAGGCTCTGCGGGCAAAACGCAATAAAATTTCAAAACAGATCGGCGCTCTGATGGCTCAGGGAAAGAAAGAGGAAGCTGAGAGCGTCAAAAAGCAGGTAACGGAGAGCGCGCAGAGAATGGCGCAGCTTGATGAAGAGGAACGCGAAGTCGAGGAAAAGATCAGAAAGATTATGCTGGTCATCCCGAACATTATCGATCCGTCCGTACCGATCGGAAAGGACGACAGCGAGAATGTGGAGGTCCAGAGATATGGAGAACCGCTGGTCCCGGATTTTGAGATTCCTTACCATACGGAGATCATGGAGAGATTCAGCGGGATCGATATGGATGCGGCGGGCCGCGTAGCAGGCAACGGATTTTACTATCTGATGGGCGACGTCGCGAGACTTCACTCCGCGATTCTTTCCTATGCGAGAGATTTCATGATCGGAAGAGGATTTACGTACTGTATTCCGCCGTTTATGATCCGCAGTAATGTTGTGACAGGAGTCATGAGCTTTGCGGAGATGGATGCGATGATGTATAAGATCGAAGGAGAAGATCTCTATCTGATCGGGACAAGCGAACATTCTATGATCGGAAAATTCATCGATACGATCCTGAAAGAGGAAGATCTTCCTTATACGCTGACAAGTTATTCTCCGTGTTTCCGCAAAGAAAAGGGAGCGCATGGAATTGAGGAGAGAGGCGTTTACCGTATTCATCAGTTCGAAAAGCAGGAGATGATCGTCGTCTGCAAGCCGGAAGACAGTATGATGTGGTTTGACAAACTGTGGCAGAATACGGTGGATTTCTTCCGCACACTGGATATCCCCGTGCGTACGCTTGAATGCTGTTCGGGAGATCTTGCGGATCTGAAAGTGAAATCTGTCGATGTCGAAGCCTGGTCTCCGCGCCAGAAGAAATACTTTGAGGTCGGAAGCTGCTCGAATCTGGGAGACGCGCAGGCGAGAAGACTGAAGATCCGTGTGAATGGAAAATCCGGCAAGTATCTCGCGCACACGCTGAACAATACGGTTGTCGCGCCGCCGCGCATGCTGATCGCGTTCCTTGAGAATAATCTGAACGCGGACGGAAGCGTGAGGATTCCGGAAGCGCTGCGTCCTTATATGGGAGGCATGGAACTGATCGAAGTGAAAAAATAATAATTCCGACTAAGACATAAACGGCTGTGCTGTCGAAAACAAGGATAAAATGTTTAATGTGAAAAAGGAGAGGCGATGCATTCATACCTTAGATCAATAGGATTTGGCAAGATCAGAAGAGAATCCGAAATGGAAGAGATTCTGGAAGATGTCTACAGAAATTATGAGCATCGAAACGCGGTGAAGAAAAAAGAGGAAGGCGCTTTCCTTGAGATGTCGAGAAGCTTTGGAACCGATATGGGGATCAGGCTTTGTGGTATTCTTGATGAGACAGGTTTTCACCGACAGTATTATTTTCCGTATTATACAGGAAGCGGTATAACAACAACGGAAGAAATTTCAATTGAAAAACGTGCGGGAGGAGATTCTTTTTCCGGTATTTGTGACGATGGGAGAGTCGGCGCATCCTTGATCTTTTATATGCAGAATCCTTCTGCCTATCATAAGGAGATGGAACTAAATTTTCTGAAGGGAAGAAGAATGGCGACAACTTTTACGGGACTTTCTCTGAGCGGAACGATCATTCTCCCTATCTGCAAGGATGAGAAAAAGGAAAAGGACAGACGTCAGGGACTGGTGAAGCGGAACCGCCTGCTGACAGACGCAAAGAACGGCGACCAGGACGCGATTGAAAGCCTCACGATCGAGGATATGGATCTTTATTCGATGATTTCAAGGAGAATCGAAAAAGAGGATGTTCTTTCCATTGTGGATACCAGTTTTATGCCGTATGGGATGGAATGTGATCAGTATCAGATCATAGGAAACATCAACTACTATACAAAGACAGTGAACCAGTATACAGGAGAGAGTGTCTACCAGATGAATCTTGAATGTAATGATATGAATTTTGATGTCTGTATCAATGCGGAGGACCTGCTTGGAGACCCGGCCGAGGGAAGAAGGTTCCGGGGCGGCATCTGGCTGCAGGGAAAAGTAGATTTTGAATAGAATGATTTTAAAAAGTCCGAAGTAAAAAGAAAATTTATCTTGCTATTTTTCGGAAAATGTAGTATGATAACTTTCAGCTGTTTAACAGCGTTTCAGTTCCTATAGCTCAGCAGGATAGAGCGTTCGCCTCCTAAGCGAAAGGCCGCGCGTTCGAATCGCGCTAGGAACGCCAGAAAATGATGCCGGGATTCTGAGAGGAATTCCGGCTTTTTTTGTCACAGGAAATTTCGTCCTGTGACACAAAAAGCCTCCGGCAGGGTGCTGCGCGCCAGTGACGCGCGTTTAGCACCGACCGGAACGGAGTGGAGAGCGCACGAGCGCGTGCGTGGAAAATGCTGCTTTCGCAGCCGCACTATGGACTACTATAACAAGCTGTTCAAATCCAAACTGGATATAATAGAACTGCCCTGCTGCTATAGGATTCGTGTCATGTTAATCTTTTGAAACTATCAAGATATGCGGGAAAGGCGGAGGAGTCAAACTCATACATGTGGAGCAGTGTGATGGGTACGGAAACGGAAACACCGGAAAATCGGGGACAGATGCCATGGTGACAGCTGTCTCCCGATTGCCGGCCGATTTTTTATAAGATGACCGACCGATATCTCATTCTCTGCTTTTTTTGATTTTGATTTGTCCTATGTACTTTCTCCGACATAAGAAGAAAGAGTGGTATGAAAGATTTGTGAAAGATTCTTATGGCATAATATACTCATGGAAAGGTCCATATATACTGTCTGAATGTGCCTTTGGCACATTCTTTTTTATTTTTTGAGCGAAATGAAAGGAATGATGAAACATGGAAATATTGAGTGCGCGAAAACTGAAAAAATATTACGGAGAAGGCGATTCGCTGGTAAAGGCGCTGGATGGCGTGGATTTGTCGGTGGAGCAGGGGGAATTTGTGGCCGTTGTGGGAAGCTCGGGAAGCGGGAAGTCTACGCTTCTGCATATGTTAGGCGGATTGGACGTGCCCACTTCCGGTTCTGTGTGCGCAGCCGGTCAGGAGCTGTCAAAGCTGTCAGAAAATGAGCTTGCGATTTTCCGGCGCAGAAAGATCGGTTTTGTGTTTCAGGACTATAATCTGCTGCCGCTGCTGAATGTCTATGAGAATATCGTGCTTCCGACACAGCTGGACGGCAGGAAACCGGATCGGGCGTTTGTAGAGGAGCTGCTGAAACGGCTGGGACTTGCAGACAGGCAGGAAGCGCTGCCAAACTGTCTGTCCGGCGGACAGCAGCAGAGAGTGGCGATTGCGCGGGCGCTGGCCGCGAAACCGGCAATTCTTCTGGCCGACGAGCCGACCGGAAACCTGGACACACGTACCAGCCAGGAGGTGCTGGGGGTGTTAAAGGCTGCCAGCGAATGTTATTCGCAGACGATCGTGATGATCACCCATAATCCGGAGATCGCCCAGCTGGCGGGCCGCATTATCCGGATTGAGGACGGGAAGATCTGTGAGTGAGAGAAGGAGAATATGGAAAATCCATGATAAAGATCAGAAATAAAAAAATTCTCAGGATGCTGGCCGGTAAAGCGTATCGCAAAAATCTGCGGCAGAATCTGATGATGATTTTATCAATAACCATGACCGCGTTTTTGATTACGGTGGTGTTCAGCCTCGGTATCAGCTATTATAAGACGGTGACCGAGCGAAATCTGGCTTCGGAGGGAATGAAGTATGACATTTCTTTGCCTGAGCCAACTGATGAACAGATTCATAGAACGCGGGAAGCGGACGGGGTGAAGTATGCCGGACTGACAGTAAAATGTGCGGCTGCGGATTCTGATGACAGAACGGACAGGATACGGTTCTACTGGGCGGATGAAATCTGCTGGGAAAAACAGTGCCGGCCCGCGTTTGTCAGGTGGGAAGGGACTTACCCGGAAAAAGAAAATGAAATTATGCTTTCGACGCAGGCATTATCAGAACTTGGGATCGGGCAGCCAGAGACAGGGATGGAGATTCCTCTGATCTGGAGTTCTCTTTCTGCGGATTCCGATCTGAATGACTGCAAAACTGTTTTCTATCTGACAGGATGGTTTGAAGAATACGGCAGTCACAACAATGGGTATATTTCAAAAGAGTTTTACGAGAAAACAGGAGTGAAACAGACCGATATCACGAATGGGATTTTGTATATCTCTTTGGAGAATCCGCTGTACAGCAGTGCGTACATCAAAAAGCTGGAAAATCAGATCGGCCTTATCGGGAATCAGGTGATTTACAGCGATCCTTTGCTGCTGGCAAAATTTGTCAGGCTTGCGGCAGGTATCCTGTTCCTGACGGTCATGACACTGGTCAGCGGGGCTTTGTTCATTTATAATATTTTTTATATTTCTATTGCCAGGGAGATAAAGCATTACGGTCAGTATAAGACGATCGGAATGACTGCAGGCCAGATGAAAAAGTATCTGCTGTGGCAGATTTTCTGGAATGTACTGCCCGGAATTCTGGCAGGTCTTTCGCTGGGGTGTGTGGCAGCGCTGCGGGCGGTTCCTTATATGATGGGCGCATTGTCAGGTGAGGCCGGAATGCGTCAGGTGATAGTGTTTCACCCGATATTGCTGGTTCTGGCGTCCGTGTTTACCCTGCTGGCAGTCTGGAGCGGATGCCGGCAGCTGCTGGAAAAGACAGCCAGGCTGACGCCGATTGAGGCCGTCCGGTTCAATGAAGCTGTATGGCAAAGGAAAAAGCAGCGAAGAACAAAAGAGATCGGGATGTTTCAGATGGCCCGCTGGAATATCTTCCGCAGCAGGAAGCGTTTCGCGGTATCAGCCGCGTCGCTTTGTATGGTTATCATTGTATTTCTGGTTGTGAGTGTCATTTTGCAGCAGAACAGCGCGAAGGCAATTTTGAACAAACAGTATCAGTATGACGCGCGGATCCTGAACTCAAAACTGCGGGATGACCAGGAGCACGCGGGGATTACGGAAGAACTGGCGGAACAGATATCCGGACTGGACGGGGTAAAAACGGTGCGGAAGGTGTATTCACAGGAAGTGCAGTATGACTATGCGGATACTTACGAAATGATGAAGGATTACATGGGAGCGGTCTATGATCTGCCGGTCATGTCAGAAGGTCAGCTGGAAGAAAATCTCAGGGTCTGGAAAAACAGGTCGACCGGGGATGAAACATATCCGGGGCAGGGACAGGGACGTCTGGTGGGAATCGATGAGGAAGAGTTTGACGCCCTGAATAAGCAGGGGAACGGAAATCTGGATAAGGAGGCTTTTTTCCGTGGAGAAGGGGCGATTGCCTTTGGTTTTTTATCCGTATCGGCGGAGTCTCTGGTTGGGAAAGAGTTAAGCTTTCAGGTTTACGGGCAGCCGCAGAAGAGTTCGGTAGAAGTAAAGTGGTCGGGAGATGGAATAGGGACGCCGGTTTACTTTACGAATGATGTGATGCCGGATATTGTAGTATGCGAAAAACTGTTCCGGGAGCTTGTAACCGTGCCGATTCTGGAGCTTTTGGATATTGATTACGAGGAAGCATTTGACACAACAGCAGATCAGGCAATAGCGGAGGTACTGGAGAATCATGATGATCTGAAACTTTCAACGAAAACGGAAGATTATGATCTGCTGTATGGGAATGAACTTCGCTTGCGTGTAATCGGCGGCAGTCTTTGCGCGGTCCTTGTGGTACTGACCTTCCTGAATTATGGAAATATGATGGCAGTCAGTATTCAGAGCCGTCGGCGGGAACTGGCCGCGATGCAGAGTATCGGTATGACGCGCAGCCAGCAGAAAATCATGATGGCCGCGGAGGGATTTCATTACGCGCTGATCGCAATTGGAATTTCTCTGGCGGCGGGACTTCCGCTCTCTTATCTGATATCCGCCGCTGTCAACACTTATCACACGCCATATCAGTTTTCGATGTTGCCGAATCTGCTGTTTTTTGCGGTGTTGTTCGTTTTTTGCAGCCTGATACCGGTTGTACTGTATCGTTTCCTGCAGAGAGGGCGGCTGATAGAATTATTAAAAGAATGAGTGCAGAGCTGGCCGCATTGTGCGGTCGGCCTGATTGATCAGACAGAGGAGATTAGGATGAAGCGCATACTTTTTATTGAGGATGATCCGGTTTTAAACCGTGGCATTTGTGTGGGATTAGAGCGGGAAGGGTATGAAATGAAAGCCGGCTTTTCCATTGCGGACGCAAAGAATATGCTTGCGAAGGAAACGTTTGACCTGCTGCTGCTGGATGCCGGTCTGCCGGACGGGGATGGATTCAGGCTCTGCAGGGAGCTTAAGGATAAGGATCTTCCGATTATTTTTCTGACAGCAAGAGGAATGGAGTGCGATATGGTTGGCGGGCTGGACGCAGGAGCGGATGATTATATTGTGAAGCCGGTGAGTCTTCGGGTGCTGACGGCAAGAATCCAGGCCTTGCTTCGAAGAACGGGAAACAGAGAAAACGTTTATCGCATGGGACCGTTCGAGTTTGAATTTGAGAAAGCGAGCTTTCGAAAGCATGGGGTATCGCTGCAGCTGAGTGTTAGGGAACAGAAGCTTCTGGCCTGTCTTGTCGCTCATGCGAACCTTGTAGTTTCACGGGACAAAATCCTGGATTATCTGTGGATGGATGATCCAAATTCCGTAGAAGAGAATGCGGTAGCCGTCGTAATACGGCGATTGAGGGAAAAGCTGGAAGATGATCCGGCGCGGCCTGTGTATATCAGAAATGTGTATGGCGCAGGATACATGTGGTCGGAGCGCTGTCACGTTCACGACGACCCGCAGGGAAGCAAACGGTAACGTCGGAGGAAAAGGGATAGGCAGGAAAATTCCGGGAGGTGTGGAGGATGGAGCACACAACATTCGCGTCCGCTGCGGCGATATTGGTGCTGCTTGCAGCAGCGGCGGCTGTTGGGAGTACAATGCTGTACCGATATCATGTGGAAGCAATGCTTGACCGTATCAGGCAGAGACTGCTTCAGGCGGCGAAAGGTGATTATACGGCAGTTTCCTATGATGAGAGCATGGAAATGGCAATTGGGGAGGCGGTAAATGATCTTCTCGACTGTCTGCGTCACCAGAAGCAAAAGCAGCAGCACGAGACAAGGGTCATGCAGGAATTTCTTGCAAATGTTTCACATCAGATCAAAACTCCGCTGTCCAATATCATGGTTTATTCTGAACTTGTCAGCGGAAGCCCTGATATTTCCAGGGAAGACAGAGAATATCTGGAGTTGATCTGCCGGCAGTCCGGGAAACTGGATTTTCTGGTAAGCATGCTGATAAAGGCCTCACAGATGGAACTGGAAATGATCCAGGTACATCCGGTTAAGAGTGCGCTGGATGAACTGATTTTAAGATGCAGAGAAGAAAAAATTCAGGAAGCGAAGCAAAAGGAAATTGAAATGCAGATAAAGCCAAGCGGGATTGTCTGCCCGTTTGATCCCAGATGGATGCAGGAAGCAGTTGGAAATCTGATTGATAACGCGGTTAAATACTCACCATGCGGAGGACAGATTGAGATATTTGTTACCGGATATGGTCTGTTCTGGTGTATTCATGTCAGGGATCAGGGAAGCGGGATCCGTGAGTCAGAGCAGGGATTGATTTTTCAGCGGTTTTACCGTTCTGAACGCGCGTACAGCGAACCGGGACTTGGCATTGGCCTCTATCTTGCGCGGGAGATCGTGCGTCTGCATGGCGGGTATATGGAGGTGCGGTCAAAAGAAGGAGAAGGAGCGGAGTTTTGTGTTTATTTACCGAAGGATTGATGAATGGATAAAGAAAAACAAGCGGTAAATTCTATATTGCTGCAGAGAAACTGGTTGATCGGATATCGAATTGCGGAAGAAGAACTCCAAGGTGCTGACAGGGCGGAATATGGGGCAAAAATTATTGCAAAACTGGCAAAAGAACTGACGGCAGAATATGGCAA
>CANRGB010000034.1 GCA_947630005.1 uncultured Lachnospiraceae bacterium | reverse complement strand
CCGTGCTGGTCGTCGTGGAAGATCGGGATGTCGCATCTCTCCTTCAGCTTGCGCTCGATCTCAAAGCAGCGCGGAGCCGAGATATCCTCGAGGTTGATCCCTCCGAAGGAACCGGAAATCAGCGCTACCGTGTTGACAAACTCATCCACATCCTTCGTCTTGACGCAGAGCGGAAACGCGTCCACATTGCCGAATGCCTTGAACAGCACGCACTTTCCTTCCATAACCGGCATGCCTGCCACGGGACCGATATCGCCAAGGCCAAGCACGGCGCTGCCGTCGGTGATCACCGCGCACATGTTGTGCCTGCGGGTGAGCTCGTAGGATTTCTCCTCGTCCTTCTGGATCTCCAGGCAGGGCTGCGCCACGCCGGGAGTATATGCCAGGGAGAGATCGTCCTTTGTCGCGACCGGAACCGTCGCGATCACCTCGATCTTGCCCTTCCACTGTTCGTGCAGTCTCAAAGATTCCTCTGCGTAGTTCATACAATTTTCCTCCTTATACGTTAATAAATCTTTTGTTTTTCTTTCTGACCAAACTATAACGCATTCTTTGCGCAAAGAAAATCTTATGTAAGTATTCGTATCCTTTTGTAAGTAAAGTAGAAACACAGCAGGTTTTCCCTGTACACCTGAGAAAAAAGAACCGCAGCACTCTCACAGCAAACGGGAGAAACCCGCAGCACGAATTTCTCCCGTTTTATACTTTCTTTTTCCGATACCGGATCGACGGCCTGCCTCCGGTCGTATAGTCAATCTGACTGATGATCTCCTGTGTCTCCAGCATATAATTGACGTACCGCCGTACCGTGATGCGCGACAGATGGACCTGCCGGGCGATCTCCTCGCTTGACAGAAATTCCTCGCTGTGTCCGGCAAGGAACTCACGTATCATCTCAAGCGTTTTCGGCTGGAGCCCTTTTTCCAGAGGATTCTGCGCCGGATTCCTTCTCAGATCCGCACGGAACAGGCGGTCGATATCCTCCTGACTGAGCTGTCCGTCATTCTCAAGCGCTTTCCTTATTTTCAGAAACTTATCAACCGCCTGCCAAAAACGCTCATACGTAAACGGTTTGACGAGATAATCAATCACCCCCTGTCTCATGACCTCGGAGAGTTCCCGCGCATTGTTCGCGGCCGTAATCATGATAAAATCCAGATGAATCTGCTGCTCATGGCATTTGCGGATAAAAGTAAGTCCATCCATCACCGGCATATAGTAATCTACGATCGCAAGATCTGCCGAATGATTTTTCAGATGCTTCAGCGCATCCTGCCCGTTTCGGAAAATTCCTGCGATCTGCAGTGCCGGACTGGTCTGCAGATACTGCCTGTTGATGGATGAAACCATAGGATCATCCTCGACAATAATTACCTGATACATAGTTACCTCCAGAAGCGTGCACGGCGCTCCGTAATTCATTAACACACGCCGTTCACGCACAAACGCGTTATTCGCGGCGGTCTTCAGTTTAAATTCTTTTTCTGTCAGACCGGCAGGATAATCTCAATGGAAGTCCCCACGCCGGGCTCTGTATCGATGTGAAAAGTTCCTTCATACCGGTCGACGATCTCCTTCATCAGCGCAAAACCCGTACCATGTCCTTCCCCTTTGGTCGTTGTATGACGGTCGTAGATCGAAAACAGAATCTCCTCCGGAATGCCGCCCCCCGTGTCGTCACAGGTGATGATCGTGTGCGCCTCTTCCGAATAAATTCCCAGCTCGATGGATTTGACCGGGTAATCCGCACTGTTCAGCTCATCCATTGCGTTCTCGACAAGATTTCCGACAAGCGTGACATAACAGTCGGCGGGGAGATGGGTTTCCTTGGGAAAGAAATAACTGTCCTGCTTCAGCGAAAAAGAAATGCCAAGCTCATTCGCGCGGATCAGCTTCCCGATCAAAAGCGCGGCCAGCGTGGAAATCGGTACCCTGTGGGAAATGTCGCTGACTGCTTCCCCGGAAACCAGACTGGTCCGCAGAATGTAACGCTTCGCCTTTTCTGTCTCATTGATCTCAAGAAGACCGAGAATAATATGAAGTTTATTCATAAATTCATGATTAAACGCGCGCAGCGTATCCACCATATAGTTCGCTCCGGTCAGTTCCTCCGCAAGCTTTGTCACTTCCGTCCTGTCACGGAAGATCGAAACCGCTCCAATAATCTGATCCTTCTGGCGGATCGGAATCCGGGAAGAAATTACATTCTTCTGATAAATGCTGAAACTGATATTATATTCCGCCTTCCCGGTCCGGACAGTTTCCGGAAGCCTTGTCTCCGGAAAAATCTGTTTCAGCGGTCTTCCCTCCGTGACCTCATCCGGATCCATATCCAGCATTCTCCTCGCGGACTGATTCATTAAAATGACGTTCCCCTGCGTGTTGACCGCAAAAATCCCCTCTTCCAGCGCGTCAAGCACTTCCTTGCGCTCAATATAGAGATTACGGAATTCCTCCGGGGCAAAACCCATCAGAAGCTTTTTCAGACGGATCATCCATACATAAGAAAACAGACAGCCGACAGGAATCATTACGGTAAGAAGCAGCAAAAACGTACCGATAATCTTGTTTCGCACCACGATCAGGTGGGAAGTGAGTACAGACGCGATGACAAAGCCGACAATCGTCCCGTTCTCGTCTGTCACCGCATGGAACGCCCGTCTCTGCATACCAAGCGTCCCGACCGCCTCGGAAATGTACGGATCAGCCCCTGCAAGAATCGGCGCCTCATCGCTTCCGACAAAATGCTGCCCGATCCTCTCCTTTTCATTGTGGAAATATCGGATGCCGTTCACATCGCAGACGACCAGCACGTCCACCTGCTCAAACGACTCGATCAGCAGCCGGAGTTCCTGATCCAGTTCCGGGCTCGGCGCGCCGTCAGCCAGATCGCGGCGGACAACTTTAAGATTTGCGGTCAGAAACGCAAGATCCCGGATCGTCGTGTCGAGATCCTGCTGTTTGATGGAAATCGCAAAATAAAGGCTGGCAGCCCCGGTCACAAGAACGGTTAAAAGGACGATGAGCGCGCTGTTCAGATACATTTTCTGGAATGCGGTTAACCTGCTTTTTCTGTTCTTCATCCGTCAGACTCCTTTCTTTTTATTTTAATATACCGAAAAATAAATAACAACGAAAATCCATGAACTATACTTACAAAAGGTTATGAGTGCGGAAATTGTATTGTACATCCTTCGATATTATGTTATCGTATTTCCATCGGCCGCGGAAACTAAACTTTCATGCCGGGCGTACCCGGCAGCACCATGAATAAAAACCCAGGAGGATGCTATATGCACGCGATTGAAAAAATTCTTGCAAAAAACAGCGGACGCGATAAAGTGACCGCAGGCGAGATCGTCACCGCGAAGGTGGATTTCGCGGAAATCAACGACCTGTATCTGCAGACGGTCTACTCTTTCTATGAGATGGGCGGCGAAAGAGTCTGGGATAACGAGCGGGCCGCATTCGTGTTCGACCATTACGCCCCGGCTCCGGATATCAAGAGTGCCTCAAATCACGGCGAGATGAGAGAATTTGCCCGGAAGAATCATCTGAAATTTCACTTTGATACCAACTGCGGCGTCTGTCATCAGGTTATGGCGGAAGCAGGCGTGATCTATCCCGGCATGATCGTGGTTGCCACGGACAGCCACACCACCACGCACGGCGCGTTCGGCGCCATGGGAACCGGCTGCGGAGCCACGGATATGGCGACGATCCTGATGACCGGCGAACTGTGGTTCCGGGTTCCTGAGATCATCGAGGTACGTCTGGAAGGCCGGCCGCCAAAAGGCGTTTATCCGAAAGATGTAATCCTCAGTGTTCTCGGAAAAATCAGGGCCGACGGCGCTGTCTATAAAGCCATCGATTTTACCGGCAGCTATGTGGATTCCCTGAATGTGGCGGGCAGGATGGTCATCTGCAACATGGCTGTGGAGATGGGCGCAAAGACAGCCTACATGCAGCCGAATGAGGACGTCCTGGCCTACGTTTCCAGACGCGCCGTGCGTCCTTTCGAAATTCAGTATACGGATCCGGATTTCCGGTACGAAGAACGTCATGTATTTGACGTATCAGAGTTAGAACCTCAGCTGGCCTGTCCGCACAGTGTGGACAACGTGGATGTGCTCGCCAGCGTCATCTCCAAGGGCGAAATCACACTGAATCAGGGCTACATCGGAAGCTGCACCGGCGGCCGGGAGGAGGATATCGCGATTGCCGCCGAAATTCTGCGCGGCAGACATATTCCGGAATATACCCGTCTGATTGTCGTACCTGCTTCCTCGGAGGTCATGCTCGCCTGCATGAAAAAAGGCTATATACAGGAGCTGATGGAGGCTGGCGCCACGATCACTTCCCCGGGATGCGGCGCCTGCCTCGGCGCGCACGAAGGAATCCTTGCTCCCGGCGAAGTCTGCATCAGCAGCACCAACCGTAATTTCCCCGGACGCATGGGCTCCACCAAAGCGCAGATCTATCTGGCGAGCCCGGCGACCGTGGCAGCCAGCATTTTAAACGGCAGGATCACGGATCCGAGAAATTTCATCTCTTAAAACCGTCGTCAATATACAGGAGGGGTTTGATGAAGACAGAAATCACAGGCAAAATCATTATTGTGGGAAATAATATCGACACGGATCAGATTTATCCGGGCCGTTTTCTGGCACTCACCGATCCGAAGGAGATCGGAAGCCACTGCCTCTGCGGTGTGGATGAATCCATCGCTTCCGCTTTTCCGCAGGGAGGAATCGTGGTGGCCGGAGCCAATTTCGGCTGCGGTTCCAGCCGCGAGCATGCCCCCATTGCACTGCTGAATATGGGGGCCGCCGCGGTGATCGCGGATTCCTTCGCCCGGATTTTCTTCCGCAACTCGATCAATCTGGGACTTCCTCTGATCACCTGCCGCGGAATCAGCAGGGAAGTACAGGCAGGACAAACGCTGACGATCGACATCGAAAAGGGCACCGTCACTGTCCTCGAGACAGGAAAGGTTTATCCCTGCGACCGGCTGGGCGAACAGGCCATGAAAATTCTCGAGGCCGGAGGAATCAAGCCGATGATGCGGGCGCGGTTCGGAAAAAAGACAGACGAAACATGACAGGATTGTTTAAGAGAGACCGGAAGGTCTCTCTTTTTTAAACGGCATATTTATCCCGGTTATCATCCTATAACTTTTTTTTAGTTTACAGACTGACAACAAAATGATATAATGCTTTGTCATAAACTAAAGAAGGTGTCGAAAATGAAAGAAAAATTTCTGCGCGCGCTCGGTCTCTATGCTTATTTCTTCCGGATCGGCTGGTTTACGTTCGGCGGCGGCTGGAGTATCGTGGCCCAGATGCAGACGGATTTTGTGGAAAAAGAACACGCGATCGACAATCAGGAGCTTCTGGACATCGTCAGCGTAGGACGCAGTCTGCCCGGCACGATGATCGGCAACGTGGCCTATCTGTTCGGCTGCCATCAGTGCGGCGTCCCCGGCGGAGTCCTCTCCGTGCTCGGCATCATCACGCCGCCGCTTGTGATCTTAAGCGTCGTAACCGTCTTCTATCACTCATTCCAGAACAATTTTTATGTGGCCAAGGCTCTGACCGGCGTGCGGGCCGTGGTCGCTCCGGTGATCTTCTCCGCGGTTCTGAAGCTTCAGAAAGCGGAAACGCCTCTTTCGAAGCCGGTTTTCTACGGACTCTGCGCGGCAGGCTGTATCCTGTCCTTTGTGCTTCACGCAAGCAGCATCCTTGTCGTGCTCTCGGGCGTACTGTGCGGCGTTTTCTATCACTGGAGGCAATCGGCCAAAAGGACGGCTCCCCCGGAAGGATAAGCCTGTGCCGCGGGCCGGCTCCCGGGCATCCGGGACAGCCTGCCGGAGACCGCGGGATATGACCGCACACAAAACGCTGTGTTCGCAGCGGCAGTATTCCCGCAAAAAGCAAAAAAGGAGGCATTGTCATTATGCTCACCACGATTTTACAGCTCTTCTGGAGCTTTCTGCAGATCGGCTTCACCAGTTTCGGCGGTCTCTCCATGATCCCGCTCATCAACAGCGAGATGCTGGGACACGGATGGATGACCGCGACGGAAGTCTCTGATATTGTCGCCATCGCGGAGATGACGCCCGGTCCTCTCGGCCTGAACTGCGCCACCTTCGCCGGCATCCGTGTGGCAGGCATCCCCGGCGCCCTGGCCGCCAATTTCGGCATGCTGATGCCCACATTCACCATCTGCGCGGCAGCCGCCGTCTTTTTTGAGCGTTTCCGGGACAGCGCCGTAATGGGACATATCATGACCGCGGTCCGCCCGGTCTGCATCGGCCTGATCTGGGCCGTGATCCTTTCACTCTGCCTGGAAAACTACACGGTCGGCAGTGCAGTCAGCTTTCGCAGCATCCTGGCCGGACTTCTGGGTCTCTATCTGCTCATCTTCCGGAAATGGAGCGTTCCAAAAGTCATCTGCGCGGCCGCGGTGTTCGGAATCCTGTTCTGTCCGGGACAGTAACCAAACGAATCCGATCAGGCAGGAGGCGGTTTTCCCTCCTGCCCGCCGCACGGTCCAGGTGCTACGTCAGCAGCTGGTTTCCATGCCTGAGCCTGCGATCGGGCAGGAGGCGGCTTTTCTTCCTGCCCGCCGCGCGGCCCGTGTGCTGCGTCAGCAGCTGACTTCTTTACACGGGCCTGCGCATAAAAAAACAGACGGCCGGTCCGGCAAAAGCATCGTTCTTTTGTCAGGCCGGCCGTCTGCCGCGTTATTCTTTACAGCGTTCCAGTATCTCCCCGCAGATCTCCTCCGCCCTGCGTCCGTCCGTCTCCACCGTCAGGTCGGCCGCGGCCAGATACTTTGGAAGGCGCTGTTCCAGCAGCTTCGCGATATATCCGACGTTCATGTTGCCCTCGAGCAGCGGCCTGTCATGACTGTTCTTCACACGGCCGTAGATCGTCCGCGGGCTGGCGCTCAGATATACGATCTTCCCGCTCTTTCGCATGGCGTCCACATTGCACTGGCGCATCGCCGCGCCCCCGCCGCAGGAAACGACTGTGTTTTCCTGCTGCCCGAGACTTTCAAGCAGAGCCGTCTCCAGCTCCCGGAAATACGCTTCTCCCTTCGTTTCAAAGATCTCCGGGATACTCATCTTCTCCTGGCGCGCAATCATCTCGTCCATCTCGATCAGGCGCATCCCCTGATGCCGGTACAGCCACCGCGCGATCGTCGACTTTCCTGCTCCCATAAAACCGATCAAAAAAATATTCCGCATTCGATATCCTCCTCCGGATCAAAGATTCGCCAAATGTCCGTGCCGGACATGGCCTGCGTCCGCGAAAAATCAAACCGGAGAGCCTTTGCTGCCCTCCGGAATCCAACTTTCCAGATCCCTGACAGACCGCGTTAAGCTCTCCGGTCATAAATTTCATTTAAATCATCCAAAAATTCCTGACGCGATGCCGGAGGACTATTCTGTCACCGCCTCGGTTTCAGCTTCCGCAGGAGCTTCCGTCACCGCTTCGGTTTCAGCTTCCGCAGGAGCTTCCGTCACCGCTTCAGTTTCAGCTTCTGCCGCCGCTTCGTCTGCCTCCGCTGCCGCCTCAGCATCCGCCGGCGCCGCTTCCGTCACTTCCTCCGCGTCCGCTGCCGGAGCCTCAGTGCTCGCTTCCGTTGCCAGAACCAGTGAGAAATCAAAGTCGATCTCCGCCAGAACTTCATCGTCGACAGTAACCTCAGCCGCATCTTCCCATTCAGTGTAAAGTTCCTCGACACGGTCGGATCTGCGCTGCTCAACGATATATTCCTTCTCCGCGTCCGTAGCCTCACGGTCAAGCTGCGTGTCAAGACGCACTACATAATAGCCGGAATCCGCCTCAACCGGATAGTCAACCAGCGTGCCGTCCGCAAGACCGTCGGTAGCCTCGAGAAGCTCCGCTCTGTAGTCCGCGTCCCCCTCGCCGAATGTGATGGAGTTAAACGTCGCGTCCGGATCGATCTCCTTCATTGCCGTCTCAAAATCCTCATCCGGATTGTGAAGAAGCTTTGCGATCAGCAGTTCCGCTTTCGCCGCCGCCACACGCTTGGCTGCCGCCATAGCCGGGTCTTCCGTCTCCGTCTCGGATTCCATCTCAGACTCTGCCTCAAACGCTTCCGCGTCTGCTCCGGCTTCTTCCTCCGCACCATCCGCCTCTGTCAGGGCTTCTGCATCCGCCGCGTCCTCCTCTGAAGCAGGCTCCGTCTCATCCGCAGCCTGCGTCTTTGCCGCGTCGTTCTCAGTCAGAGAAGCGGTCTCCGCTTCTTCCGGAACAGAAGTTTCCTCCGGGACATCCGCCTCTGTCAGAGCTTCCTCCTCCGCGAAGCCTTCGCTCTCATCCAGGAACCACCCGTCTGTCTCTCCTTCGGTTCCGAGCTCGCTCTCGTCTTCCGTCTCGGCCTCAAACAGCGCGTATGTGATCCTTCTCTGCGCGGCCTCCTCGTCGGATACCTCCGTATCGACGTCGCTTCCCATCGCTTCCTGCATCATGGACTGTATGGTCAGCAGTTCAAGATAGCGCTCCACCGTATCCTGGTCGGCGCTGATCTTTTCAAGAACTTCTTCGTCATTGTCCGCAATGAACTCCGCCGCCGTCTCGGAAATCTCCGCCTTCTTCTCCTCGCTTATGGAAACGCCGTATTCACTCATATGCTGCTCCGCGAGAGCGATGCGCGTCATCTCCTCGACCATCTGATCCTTTATGGAGTCGCCAAGCGTGGAGCCTGTTCCGTAAATATCCTGATTGATGATGCCTGAATAACCGAAGCTCGCGTACATCGACTCATACTGTGCCTGCAGATGATGCGTCGCGAATTTCAGGACGCCTGCCGGAATTTCGCTGTCATTCACCGTGATCACCGCCGCTTCTGTGTCAAAGCCTTCGTCTTTCGAACAGCCTGTGAACACGGAAAGTGCAAGGCACGCACAAAGACCGATCGAAACTGTTCTTTTCCATCGAGTATTCATTTTTCCTTTTCCTCCTGACTGAAATCATAATTAGCTGTGTGTCATACATTATAAGCTTTTTTCTTCTTCACTGCAATTAGTTTTTGCACTTTTTTCATCCGGGCGGTCCGCGGCGGATTTCCGTTCATTTTTCCAGAAGCTTCATCGATTCCAGAAGTTCCCGCACCAGCGCAAGAATGTCCTCGCTGTCCTTCGCGGATTTTCCCGGCCTGACGTACGCGAAGTACGGAGGTTTTCCTCCCATGAAACGCATCTTTCCCCGGAAGGCCTGAAGGAACGGGTCGATTTTTGAGACGTCGATCCTGGCCCTTTCGTACAGGGTGAACCGGATCTCGTTCCCCTTCTGGCTCAGGTCAGTGACGTAAACCCTGTGCGCCAGCGCTTTGAGATTCGCGATGGCCAGCAGATTCTGAACCGCGCGCGGCGGCTCCCCGAAGCGGTCCATCAGTTCCTCGAGCATATCGTCATACTCTTCTTCCCCGGAGACGGCCGCGATCCGCTTATACACATCCAGCTTCTGGAATTCATCGCGGATATAACGGTCCGGAATATACGCGTCGACATCGAGATCGATCGAAGTCTCATACTCCTCCTGCACGGTAACTTCCCCCTGAATCTCGCGCACCGACTCATTCAGCAGCTTGCAGTAAAGATCATAGCCCACCGCCTCCATATGGCCGTGCTGCTCGCTTCCGAGCAGGTTTCCGGCCCCGCGGATCTCCAGATCACGCATCGCGATCTTGAATCCGCTGCCGAGATCCGTGAATTCGCGGATCGCGGACAGTCTTTTTTCCGCCGTCTCCCGAAGCATCCTGCTGCGCCGGTACATCAGAAACGCGTAAGCCGTGCGGTTCGACCGCCCAACGCGGCCGCGCAGCTGATAGAGCTGTGACAGTCCCAGATTGTCCGCGTCATGAATGATCATCGTATTGACATTTGAAATGTCGAGCCCGGTCTCAATGATCGTCGTCGTGACGAGGACGTCGATATCTCCGTTGATAAAATCAAACATGATGCGTTCAAGCTCGTGTTCCTTCATCTGTCCGTGCGCAAACGCGACCTGCGCCTGCGGGACGAGAGCCGCTACGGAATTTGCCATCTCAACGATCGTATTCACGCGGTTGTAGACATAGTAGACCTGTCCGTTCCGCGCCAGCTCCCGGCTGATCGCCTCGCGGACCATCTCCTCATTGTACTCCATCACATAGGTCTGGATCGGCAGCCTTTCCTGCGGGGCTTCCTCCAGCACGCTCATGTCGCGGATTCCCACCAGACTCATGTGCAGCGTGCGCGGGATCGGCGTCGCCGTCAGCGTCAGCACATCAATGTCGGTTTTCATCTGCTTGATCTTTTCCTTGTGCGCCACGCCGAACCGCTGTTCCTCATCGATGATGAGCAGGCCCAGATCCTTAAAGCCCACATCCTTCGACAGAAGCCGGTGCGTTCCGATCACAATGTCCACCAGTCCCTTTTTCAGATCGGCTATCGTTCTTTTCTGTTCGGCCGCCGTGCGGAAACGGCACATCAGATCAACTCTGACCGGAAACTCCTTCATGCGCTGCACAAACGTGTTGTAATGCTGCTGGGCGAGAATCGTCGTCGGAACGAGATAGACGACCTGCTTTCCCTCCTGAACGGCCTTGAACGCGGCCCGGATCGCGATCTCGGTCTTGCCGTATCCGACATCCCCGCAGACAAGACGGTCCATGATCTTGCTGCTCTGCATGTCCTTCTTTACATCCTCGATCGCCTGAAGCTGATCCTCCGTCTCCTCGAACGGAAACATCTCCTCAAATTCTTTCTGCCAGACGGTGTCCTCCCCGTACCGGAAACCTTCCTTTCTCTGCCGTTTCGCGTACAGCTTCACCAGATCCTGCGCGATCTCGCGCACCGCCCCGCGGACGCGCGCCTTCGTGCGGTTCCATTCCTGCGTGCCAAGCCTGTTCAGCTTCGGCGCTTTCGCGGTATCCCCGTCTCCGTATTTCTGGATCACGTCGAGCTGTGTCGCGGGCACAAAGAGACTGCTCCCGCCGGCATACTCGATCTTCATGTAGTCTTTCGCGACATGATCCACCTCAACTTTTTCAATCCCGCGGTAAATTCCGAGTCCGTGATTCTCATGCACGACGAAATCTCCGACGGAAAGTTCGGTAAAGCTGCTGATCTTCTTCCCTTCATAACGCCTGTATTTTTTCTTTTTCTTCTTTTCCTGTCCGAAAACATCGCTCTCGGCGACGACCGCAAATTTGATGAGCGGGTACTCGTAACCGCGCTGCGCCCGGCCGTAGGTGATCAGGATCTCCCCCGGCCGGACCTCCCGCGTTTCGTCCTCCGTATAAAAACAGTTCAGCCCCTCGCCGAGCAGATCGCCTGCCAGACGGCTGCCCCTTGTGCGGGACGCCGCGAGCAGAATCACCCGATAGCCTTCCTTCTTCCAGCGGCGCAGATCCTGCACGAGCAGTTCAAAGCTGCCGTTGTAGGAATTTGCCGTCCGGACATCGAGGGAAAATTTCTTCTGCACCGTCCAGGGCGCGCGCGCGTTTTCAAGCGTGCACAGCGCGATCCCGTTCCTTGCGCAGATCTGCGCGATAGTCTCCTGATGCGAAAACAGGATTCCGGACTGCCCCGGAAGAACATACCCTTTCTCAAGGCGGTGCTCCATGCTCTCTCTGAATTCCAGTTCGACCGCGGCGGCCGACTCCTGCATGCGGTTCGGCTCATCCAGAAACAAAAGCGTCTGCTCCCGCGGAAAATAATCCAGAAAACTTACCGGTTTTTCATAGAAATAATCGATGAATCCTTCCATCTGCACAGGCTCCGCCAGCTCGGACAGATGATCCCGGCAGTCCTCAAACAGCCTCTTTACGCGCATGGCCTCTTCCGGAAGTCCTTTGCCGCGAAACAGTTTTTCCGCCTGTTCGGCTTCCGCTTTAATCCGGCCAAGCGCCTTTTTACGCTCCTCTTCCCCGGGAATCAGCTCCGCGGCCGGATAGATGAAGACACTCTCCAGATTCTCGATGGAGCGCTGGCTTCCCACATCAAAACTGCGGAGAGAATCGACCTCATCTCCCCACAGCTCGATGCGCACCGGATTTTCTTCCGTCAGCGGGTATACATCCAGGATTCCTCCCCGGACGGCAAACTGCCCCGGCCCTTCCACCTGACCGGTATGCTCATAGCCGAGCAGCAGCAGTTTTTTCTTCATTTCTTCCATATCGAGCGTACTGTCGGCTTCCAGCACCTGGATCTGATCCTTCCACTCCTCAAACGGAGTCAGATGGTTCATGCAGGCCGCCATTGTCGTGACAATGGTAAGCCTCTTTCGTTCCACCAGCGCTTTCAGTACCTCGATCCTCTGTTTCTCAAGCAGATTCCCATGAATATCTGCCTGAAAAAAAATAAGATCCTTCCCCGGAAAATAAAGAACCTCACGGTCAAACAGCGTAAAGTTCTCAAAAATCTCTTTCGCGCGGATATCGGAATACGTGATTATGATCCGATAGTCAAACGCTTCGCCCGCGCAGTAAATAAAATGCGGTTTCTGCGGATCAATACAGCCGGTAACCTGGAGCAGGCCCCGGCTGCGGGGGAGGATGCCTCTGATCTCTTCAAACTCGCCCAGCTCACGCATCGGAGCCGTGAATGCTTTCATGAACTTCATCCTTTCCTCATGCCGTTTCAGTCCACGTCCGCCGCCTTTTTGTCTGCCGGCGGCGGTTCCTCTTTCTGCCTGCCTAAGCGGGAGAATCCTTGCATTTTTTGTTGAAAATATTCATGACCTTTTCCGTATCTTCGCACAGCATCATGGCCGCGGCTTTCGCGGCCTCGCCGTGCGCCTCCTCCATCAGGAGCCGTTCCTCCCTGGAAAAATGGCCGAGCACATAATCGGCCATGTCATATTCCGCGGGCTTCTCCCCGACGCCGATCTTGATCCGCCGGAACGTCTGCGTGCCAAGCTGCGCAATGATGTTTTTGATCCCGTTGTGTCCCCCGGCGCTTCCCTTCCTGCGGATGCGGAGCTGTCCGGGAGGAAGGCTGACATCGTCGTAGAGGACGATCAGTTCCTCCTCGGGATTGATCTTATAGAAAACACACGCCTCCCGGATGCTCTCTCCACTCAGATTCATATAAGTCTGCGGCTTCAGAAGGAGAACCTTCCGGCCTTCGATCGCGCCCGTCCCACAGACGGCGTGAAATTTCTTCATATCAAAAGATATATGATACTGCCCGGCAAGACAGTCCAGCGCGTCAAATCCGGTGTTGTGGCGCGTATGCTCATACTTTCGTCCCGGATTCCCGAGTCCCGCAATTATATACATGTCAGTCTCTCCACCACTTTCTCAAAATGCATAAAATGAGACGCCTTGACCAGAACGGTATCGCCCTCTTTCACGAGATACTCGATCTGGCGCAGCAGTTCCTGAAGGCTCTCCATCCAGACGACGCGCATCTGCGGATTCACGGCCCGGATCCCCTCCGCCATGTGAGCGCAGAGCGGCCCGACACAGATGCAGGCGTCGAGTCCCGCCGTTCCGGCATACTCTCCTACCTGCCGGTGAAGCGTCTTCTCGTCCGGTCCCAGCTCGCCCATGTCGCCGAGAATCGCGACCTTGCGTCCGACCGCGTCCCGAAGCACCCCGAGCGAAGCCTTCATCGACATCGGATTGGCATTGTAGCAGTCGTCGACGATCGTGCAGCGCGGCGCGTGGATAATGTTAAAACGGCCCCCTACCGGCTGCAGGCTCTCGATCCCGGCCCGGATCTGGTCAGGCGTCAGACCGTAGACCAGTCCGACCGCGGTCCCGGCAAGCGCATTGTACACCATGTGCAGTCCCGGACTCGGAATCATCACATCGAACGCGCCGGATCCTGTGTGGATCGTACAGGAAATCCCGTCCAGCCCCTTTTTGCTGATCGAATCCGCGTAGACATCGCTCTCCGCGTCCAGACCAAAAAACACCGGGCGCACGCCTTTGACCTCCCGGATCGTCTCCAGCTTGTCGTCGTCCCCGTTTAATATAATATGCCCGTCTTTCTGCAGAAAATCAAAAATTTCCGTTTTCGCGCGCAGAACGCCGTCCCGGTCCCCGAGAAACTCCAGGTGGCACTGGCCGATGTTCGTGATCACGCAGGTATCCGGCTTCGCGATCTCCGCCAGACGGTGCATCTCCCCGAAATCGCTGATTCCCATCTCGAGGACAGCGATCTCATCCTCCTCGCGGATGCGGAATACCGTCAGCGGAAGGCCCAGCTCGTTGTTAAAATTCCCGAGCGTTTTTAAGGTGCGGTATTTCTGCGACAGAACCGCCGCGATCATCTCCTTCGTGCTCGTCTTTCCGACGCTTCCGGTGATCCCGACGACCGGGATCCGAAGCTGCTCCAGATAATACGCGGCAATCTTTTTCAGCGCCTGCAGCGTTGATTCCACAACTATGTAATTTCCTTCGGCACCGGGCACGGGCTCTCTCTCGGAGATCACCCCGAGCGCTCCCTTCTCCAGGACGGCAGGGATAAAATCATGACCGTCCGCCCGCGTTCCGGGGATCGCGGCAAACACACCGCCCGGCTCCGCTTTCCGGCTGTCCGTCGTGATTGAAACTGCCTCACGGTCCCACTCGTCTTCTCTTCCTCTCAAATATCCGCCGCAGGCCTCAGCCATGCGGCGCAGCGTCATATTCTTCATACAGCAGATCTCCCCTCTCTTTCCTCCTCAATCCGTCTCTTCTTTTTTTATCTTCTTCAGAGCCCTCTGGGCCGCCTCGCTGACCGTGACTGCGCTGGCCGCGGTCTCTCCGTATCCGTAATTCTGCCCGGAACTGTAACAGACGACCGGGGTTCCGATCTCAATCAGACGGTAGATCACCTCCGCCTGAACGTCCGGTGTGTTAATGCAGCCGTGCGACCCTCCGTACTGGTAGATCGTTCCCCCGTAGGAGGTCCTCCAGGCATTCGCGTCGTGTATGCCCACGCCTTCCCAGAACGGAAGCCAGAAGCTGACCGGCCTCTCATAGCCCTCCCCTTTCAGCACGGCGTTTCTCTGCTTGTCAACGATACAGAAATATCCTTCAGGCGAACCCGTGCCGCTGCTGACATTTCCCGTCACGACAGGCGTCTCAGCCAGCAGCTCTTTATCCTTGTAATACCACATTCTCTGATTTGTGTAATCGATCTCCACATAGGTATCGCCGACGTCATTTTCCCCCCGCGCAAATGCGGTCTCGTAAAACCAGGGAGTACGCTCTATGGACTCCCCTTCCTGCAGCACCTGGTAAAGGGCGCCGGCCTCCCGCTCACAGTTAAGCTGCCAGCCGTATGTCCTGGCCTTCACCTGCACCGTTTCTCCCTGCGAGGTCACAAACGGCATCGTCTTTCCGATCGTGTCGTACCGTTTCGCAAGCCGGCCGAGCCAGCCGGCTATGGCTTCCCGGTCGAATACCGGGTTCTTCTGCTCATCCAAAGACAGCCAGCTCTCTATCGTCCGCCCGTCCAGCACGGCCGTCTCGCCGCCGCCCATCTGATAAGTCACTGTGAGGGACGCGTACCGGTTCCGAAGATCCGCCTCCTCCTGCAGTCCGCTTCCGGCTTCCCGCACCTTCGGCTCAAGATAGCAGCCGGCCTCCGCCAGGTTGACCGACCGGGCGTTCCCTTCCACCGCGCGCTTCAGCGCTCTGTACACCCTTTTTGCGCCAAGCTGGTTCCCTTCGGTCTCCGGGACGACGACATAGACGCCGTCTCTCTGCTCCAGGCGCGCGTTCCGGGGCTTTGTCACATTCTCCTCCTGCATGCAGGCAAGCGCTTTCATTTCCTTAAGCAGAAGGTTCTTGTCATAGACAAACGACATATTCAGCGAAAAGGCATTCTCCTTTCCAAAAAAGGACAGGGGCCAGGCAAGCAGTATCTGACGGCTCATAAAGTACGGAATCTCATCTCCCGGGACACAGCGGTATCCGATCTTATCTCCCGTGATCACTTCCTGGACGCCTTCCCGGGTCGTTATCGTAAGATCATACTCCTCCGCCTTCTCCTCCACAAGCTTCTCGGCCTCTTCGGCAGTCATGCCGGAGATATCATAGCCGTTTACCGTCGTATTTTCAAAAAAGTGATCCTCATAATACAGCGCGACCCCGCCGTATATTCCGAGAAGCAGCAGGATCAGCGTGATACCCGCGGAAAAAATGATAAATGTCCGTTTCTTCATAAACCCCTCTCCTCTAAATCGGGAGCTCCCCTCCGATGTGTTTTACCAGCACCGCGGAGGAAATCTTCGGGAGCGTGATCACAACCTCCCCGGACTCCACACCGTACACAAGCGGTTCCTCATTAAAACCGTTTTCATCCGTAAACATCACCCGACACATCGTATCGCCGTTTTTCACTCCGATCTCCCAGACCGAGATCCGGATCTCCCTGCTGCCGTCGCTGTTGTTGTTGAATACCACAGCCACCTGCTCCGTCAGGCTGAAGCGGCCGTAGGCGAGACAGTTATAGTCTTTGTACAGGAATTTCAGCGATCCGTGCGACAGCGCCTTATATTTTTTGTGCATCCGGATTGCCGCCCTGTGGAATCGGATCATGGCGGTATCCTCTTTTCCCCAGGGATACGTCCTGCGGCTGTCCGGATCCGTAAAGCCGCACACTCCCGCCTCGTCCCCGTAGTAAACGGTCGGGGCACCGGGCCACGTCATCTGCATGATCACCGCCTCGCGCATCACGGCAGGATCCACCCCTTCCGAGGCCGCCTGCGCGCCGAGCTTCGCGAGACGCCCGACCTTGTGATTCGTCCTCGTAAGGAAGCGGGAATGATCGTGATTCGACAGCTCATTCATCGCGGTCTGGAGCGAAGGCGCCATCAGCCTTGACATATGGTATGTCATAGTGTTCGCGAAGGTGTCCGCGTTTCCGAGCATTCCGAGATGAAAATCATCGCTGTGCTTCTCCATCCCGGTAAAGAACCAGGTCAGGGGTTCCATAAACGCGTCGTAGTTCATCACCGTATCCCACTCGTCCCCGCGCAGCCACGCGGCGGGATCCCCGTAATGTTCCGCGATGATGAGCGCGTCCGGCTTTACTTTTTTGACTTCCGCGCGGAACTTCTTCCAGAACATGTGATTATATGTATTGCTGAACCCGAGATCCGCCGCCACGTCAAGCCGCCACCCGTCCACATTATACGGCGGAAGAAGCCATTTTCTGGCAATGCCGAGAATATACTCCTCCAGTTCCGGAGAACCTTCATAATTCAGCTTCGGCAGGGTATTGTGCCCCCACCATCCCTCGTAAAAAGAATTATACGGCCAGTCATGCTCGTTATGAAATTTAAAAAAACTTCGGTACGGGCTGTCCGCGGACAGATACGCCCCTTTCTCATACCCTTCCTGATTCTCGTAGATCCGCTCACGGTCCATCCATTTGTTGAAGGAACCGCAGTGATTAAATACGCCGTCGAGAATAACCCGCATTCCGCGGCGGTGGATCTCCTCCATCAGCTCCGCGAAAAACTGGTTGCTCGCCTCGAGGTTCGCGCGGTCCGTCACCCGCGAAATATAGCGGCCCGCGAAGCGGTTCTCCACATGTCCGTCCGGAAGCAGCGCTCCCTCCTCATACAGGATTTTTCCGAAATGGGGATCGATATGATCATAATCCTGAATATCGTATTTGTGATTGGAGGGCGAGACAAACAGCGGGTTGAAATAGATTACCTCAACTCCGAGATCCTGCAGATAATCCAGCTTGTCAAAAACGCCCTGCAGATCCCCTCCGTAAAATTCGCGGACTCCCGACGGATTCGGGGTTTTATCCCAGTCCCGCACCCGCGTCGTATACCCGTCGATGTAATAGTACTCATGATCCTCAACGTCGTTGGACGGATCCCCGTTGCAGAAGCGGTCCGTAAAAATCTGATACATGACGGCCCCTTTTGCCCAGTCCGGCGTCGAGAATCCCGGCACGACCGAGAAGGAACGGCTGTCCTGCAGATCCCTGGAAACGCCGCATTTGTTGTAAAAACAGCGGATCTTTCCCGCCTGCACCTCAAAGTAGTAATGAAGCGGCTCCGTGCCCATCTGAATCTCCGCCGCAAAATAATCAAACTTTCCGCTGCTCATCTCGATCTTCATGCGCGTCCTCTCCGCCCCCCGGATCAGAAACACATTGTCCACGTTATCCTTCGCCGTCCGGAACCGGATTCTGACCGTATCTCCCGGCATCGGTTCCATCGGCGTCACATAATTCTCTGTCTCATCGCTAAATAAAGCCCTGGTATTGAACACAGGACGCATAAAAGTGATATAGCGCATTGTCGACATTAAATATCTGAAATCTTTTTCCATAGTCACCTCCCGCAGCGCATCCGCCATACTGCAGTTTCATTTTCCATCATATTTTATACTAATTCTCGGGGGATTACAACAGCTGCAATAAGATAAGAAAAGAAGATCATGAAACACACGAGCAGGACGATAAGCCGGGTTATGTCGTGAATGGTCATCTATCCAGACCTGCCGTCGCCGGCAGGTTCAAGCGGCCTACCTGAAGCTGACGGGCAGCCATATGCTTCTTTGCGGCCTTGCTTCGGATGGGGTTTACATATGCCCTCCCCGTTGCCGGGGAGGCGGTAGTCTCTTACACTGCCCTTCCACCCTTACCCGCGCGCGGCGCGGGCGGTTCATTTCTGTTGCACTTTCCTTAGAGTCACCTCCACCGGACGTTATCCGGCATCCTGCCCTATGAAGCCCGGACTTTCCTCGCCTGGCACCTTTCGGCCTGCCAGCCGCGACCATTTATCCTGCTCGTGTCTCGAATCTGGATTTTATCACAAAATGGTTTTCTTGTAAATAATGCGGATCAAAATTTCAGAACTCTTTTGCGGTTCCGTTCCGGCGCCGCCTATAAATCAAAGCATCCTCCTCCGATAAATTCCCGGATCAGCGAATTGTTCGGGATCCAGTCGCTCGGAATCGGAAGGAAATAATCGAGGAATTTCAGCAGCCGCTTCGCCTCCTGGTACTCGGGTTCCCCGGGGCGGATCGAGAACAGAAGCGGCTCCGCGTACATTTTCAGCACGGCAAGTTCATAGATCAGAGCGGAGTTGAACATCACGTCCGCCTCCTCCTGGAACGGGAATATGTAATTCTCCTCACCGCGCCGCACGGACGGCCACATGCCGATCGTCCGCTTCGCGTCGGAGCCTCTCGTCCTCGCGTCCCGCACGATCCGGCGCAGCAGGCGTCCGTCCGTCGTCGGTATGCGGTTGTGCTCGTCAATGTTCAGCTGCGTCAGCGCGCTGATATAGATCTTGAATTTGCTGTCCCTCGGAAGACTGCTGCTCATCTTTTCATTCAGGCCGTGGATTCCCTCGATCACAAGAATGTCGTCTTTTCCGAGCTTCTTATATTTTCCCTTGTACTCCCTGCGGCCCGTCTTGAAATTAAAGCTCGGCAGCTCCACCGTCTCCCCGGCAAGCAGCGCGCTCATATCTCTGTTGAACTGCTCCACGTCGATCGCCTCAAGGCACTCAAAATTATAGTTTCCGTCCTCGTCAACAGGCGTTTTTTCCCGCTCCACAAAATAATCATCCACCGCGATCGGATGAGGCTTCAGCCCATAGACCGAGAGCTGGGTCGAAAGTCTGTGGGAAAAAGTCGTTTTGCCGGAAGACGACGGCCCCGCGATCAGCACGATCTTTTTCTCCGGATGTGCCGCGATCCCTGCCGCAAGCTCCGCGATCTTCTTTTCGTGATACGCTTCCTGGATCATGATGAGATCCTTGGTCTGCTGTTTCACGATATAATCATTCAGCGCGCCCACCGTCGGAATTCCCAGCTTCGCGCCCCATTCCATAGACTCTTTCTGGACACAGTAGATCTTCATCTCGGGAGCGAACAGCGGAAGCTTCTCCGGCTCCTCAAGCGTCGGATAAAGAAGGACAAAGCCGTCCTCAAACAGTTTCAGATCAAAATATTTCAGATAAGAAGTATTCGGCACCATATAGCCGTAAAAGTAATCCTCAAAACCCTCCAGGTTGTACAGATTTACCCGCGAGACGCGCCGGTATCCGAACAGCTGTTCTTTATCGTACATCCGGTAATCTCGGAACTTCTTAACCGCCTCGTACGTGGGAACCGAGTACTTTCTGATTGGAAGCGCGTCGTCCACGAGTCTTTGCATCTGCTCCTTTACCTGATCCAGAAACTTCCGGTCCGGTACCGCCTCGCCCTTCATCGTACAGTAGCAGCCGCCGCTCACGATAAAGTGAACACCCACGCGTTCAATCCGCCGGTTGTCCCCGGCCACGCGGTATATGGCCTTGAGCATCACCAGAAGAAGGCTCCGGATATACGTGCTCCGTCCCGCCTTCTCCGCCACCGTCAGAAACTTTACCGTCTCCCCATCCTGTATCTCATGTCCGAGTTCCCGCAGCCGCCCGTCCGCGTCCGCCAGCACGATCCGGTATTTCATGCGGTCCTGAAACTCCTTCGCGGCCTGCTCATACGTCGTCCCCGCGGGGTAGCATCTGCGCTCCCCCATTATGACTGCGTTTATTTTTTCGTTTATTTTCTCATTTCCCATATTCTTACCTCCTCAAATTCCTGCTCCTGCGCGCCGAAAGCGCTACAGAGTGACAAACGGCGCCTTCACCTGCGCGGTCAGCACCTCGGCCTGCGGAACAGCCTTTCTGAGCCATCCTTCCATATGCCCGACAAAAATATGCTCGATCCCGTAATGCCCCGCGTCCGCAATCATCATCCCCTGATCCACGGCGTCAATTCCGTCATGGTGTCCGATATCCCCTGTGACCAGGAGCTCCGCCCCGGAGGCAAGCGCCGGCTTTATCATGCTTTTTCCCGAGCCCGGGGAAACCGCGATATACTGCACCTTCCGGCCAGGTGTTCCGAACAGGCGGATTCCGTCCAGACCGAATACTTTTTTTACGAAGGCGCAGAGCTCCGCCGCCGTCATCGGGTGTACGAGCTTCCCCGCGTATCCGATCCCGTACGGTTCTCCGTCCGTCTCGCCCGTCACCTCAAGAATCTTTCTGTCCTGCAGAACCAGCCGGTCCGCGGCGAGACCGCTCATTGCTGCCGTATCATAATTGGTATGGATCGCGTAATGAGCGATCCTGTTTTCCGCCATCGTGAGAATCCTTCTGCCTGCCATACTATCATCATTCACTTTACGGATCCCCGACATCAGAAGCGGGTGATGCGTAACCAGAAGATTCGCTTTTGCCTGAACGCACTGCTCCACAACCTCGTCCGTCGCGTCCAGAGCGACCATGATCCGTTCCGCTTTTCCGTCCATCCGCCCGACCTGCAGGCCGGGGTTATCCCAGTCCAGCGCCATCCGGTACGGATAATCCCGCTCCAGTTTTTCCACAATATCCCTTACTGTCAGCTGTGTCATCTTATTCCGTTCTCCCTTCTGCTCCGTAATACAGACTCTGCGCCGCCTCATTCAGCCGCAGATCTCCCTCAATTTCCTCAAGCCGCCAAACCGGGCCCTGGCCGCCCGAGAGCTTTTCCCGGACCGCCTCAAGCTGCGCCCGCTCACGTTCCAGGTACCGCAGCAGCGCCGGATGTCTCTGTTCCAGCAGAACAGGTCCGTACCGCAGGGCAAGTTCCTCCGCCTCCGCACCGGATCCCACGCCGCCATCCCGTACAGCGCTCTCTTTCGCCTTCGTTTCGCGCACCGCGCGCATCATCGGATAGAATTTTCCGTCCTCCTCCACCATATTCTCCGCTTCGATCTGCCACCCGCTCTCTCTCAGAAACAGGCGGACCTCTCGGATGTCAGACTGGGGCTGGAGAATAAGCTCCCGAGCCAGGCGGACGGATTCCTGTCCGTTTTTAAGAATCTTTATCGTCAGCATGCCTCCCATTCCCGCAATCAGGATGGAATCCGCCTCTCCGGGACGGAGCTTCTCAAGCCCGTCCGACAGCCGGGTCTCTATGCGCGCTTCCAGCCCGCGCTGCCCGATATGTAACCGCGCCCGCTCGAGCGGACCCCGGTTTATATCCATCGCGACTGCGGATCTGATTTTGTTTTCAAGCACAAGGAAAATCGGCACATAGCCGTGATCCGTCCCTATATCGGCCAGCCGGCTCCCCGGAGAAACCATAGCCGCAACCGCCCGCAGTCTTTTCGATATCTGCATATTCCTCCTCCGTTCAGTTTAGATAATCCCGCAGCTTCCGTCCCCGGTTCGATCTTCCGAGTTTGCGCAGCGCTTTCGCCTCGATCTGGCGGATCCGTTCCCGCGTCACATGAAACTCGCTTCCGACTTCCTCGAGCGTCCGCGCTCTTCCGTCGTCAAAGCCGAAGCGCAGCCGGAGTACCTTCTGCTCTCTGTCCGTAAGGGTTCCCAGCACTTCTTCAAGCTGGGCTCTCAGGACAGAACGTGCCGCCGCCTCCGCGGGAACCGGAGCCTGCTCGTCCCGGATGAAATCTCCCAGATGGCTGTCATCCTCCTCGCCGACCGGCGTCTCAAGAGAGATCGGTTCCTGTGATATTTTCAGAATCTCGCTCACCCGCGCAGGCGTCAGCTCCAGCTTCCGTCCGATCTCATCCGGAGTAGGTTCCCTGCCGAGCTCCTGCGTCAGCTGTCTTGACATCCTTATGACCCGGTTCATCGTCTCTACCATATGCACCGGAATCCGGATCGTTCGCGCCTGATCCGCAATCGCGCGGGAGATCGCCTGGCGGATCCACCAGGTCGCATACGTACTGAACTTATAGCCTTTGTGATAATCAAACTTTTCGACAGCCTTGATCAGCCCGAGATTCCCTTCCTGTATCAGGTCAAGAAGCTGCATTCCCCGCCCCGCGTACCGCTTCGCGATGCTGACGACAAGGCGCAGATTCGCCTCCGCGAGCCGTTCTCTCGCGTACTCGCTCCCCTCATCCATAAGGCGCGCAAGTTCTCCCTCTTCCTGCGGCGTCAGCAGAGGAATCCTTCCGATCTCCTTCAGATACATCCGGACCGGATCGCTCATGCCGGCTCCGTCCGCCGGATCAGATTCCAGTTCGTTCAGACCCGGTATCTCCTCATCTTCCCCAAAGCGTTCCGGATTTTCTTCCTCAAACAGCAGTTCATCGTTCTGATCCTCCGAAATCCGCAGAACATCCACGCCTTTTAGTTCAAGCGCCGCGAGAATTTCTTCATATTGTCCCGCATCCGGTGTAAGCGGCCGAAACGCGTCGCTGACCTCCTGGTATTCCAGCACATTTTTTCTGCTTCCGGCCGCCGCCAGCAGCTCCTTCAGCGTATTCTGAAACTCCATACTCTGTATTCCCATGCGGTTTCCTTCCTTTCTGTTATCCGGTCCGGCAAAAATTTTCCGGTTCGCTTCGTTATCCGATGATGTGGAACTGTAACAAGCTTTCCCCTGTTACAGTGAAATATGCAGTCTGCCAAGCTCCTGGATTTCTCTTTTTGCCGCGATCAGTTTCTGCAGGCCCGCGATATCGGCCGGGTCCAGCCTGCGGCTGCGCTCCTCCACCGCGTTCTCCATGACCTTGCGCATGTTTTCCAGGATCGCCTTCTCCGTATCCTTTGGCGTCTCGACGCGGACCTCCGTATGAAAGATCTCCGCGATCGCCCTCTGCTGTTCGAGATCCTCAAACTGATTTACGATCCACGCCGTGTTCGGCTTTCCGGCCTCCAGCTGGCGGTACAGCAGCCGCGCCACCTTCTGATACAGCTCGTCCGAAAAATCCTCCGGAGCGATACGGGAGGAAAATGTCGGATAAAGCTGTGGATATTCCGCGAGCCATGACAGAAGAAGACGCTCCGACCGCCCGATCCCGTCTTCCTTTTTCGGGATATCCGTCCGTCTCGCCGGCTGTTTCCGGGCGGGCGCTCCCTGCATCAGCCATCCCATCACCAGTTTCCTCATACCATCGAAAGAAGTCCGATATTTTTCGGCGACCGCCTCTATATAGTTTTCTCTCTCGATCTCCTGCTCAAACTCCGCGATCTTCCTGGCGGTCTCCCGGAAAAATCTGGTCTTGTCCGTGGGATCCTTCATATCGTAGGAACGTTCAAGAATCTCTATTTCAAACAGGAAGCTGTTCTGCGCCTGATCGATCCGCTCCTGAAACGCCTCCTGCCCCAGCGCCTTGATAAATTCGTCCGGATCCTTATACGGTTCCATATGGAGCACCCGCGTCGTGATTCCCGCCTCACGGAGCAGCGGAATCGCGCGCAGAGCCGCGCGCACGCCTGCCTCGTCGCTGTCATAGGTCAGGATCACCTCGTCCGTATACCGCTTCAGAAGTATCGCGTGCTGGCTCGTGAGCGCCGTTCCGAGCGAGGCCACCGCGTTCGTAAATCCCGCCTGGTGCATCGCGATCACATCCATATATCCCTCGCAGACGAGCATGTTTTTCTTCCGCGAAGAGCGGGCCGCGTGCAGTCCGTAGAGATTCCGGCCCTTGTCAAAAATGACCGTTTCCGGGGAATTCAGATATTTAGGCTTCGCGTCCCCCATCACGCGCCCGCCGAATCCGATTACGCGGCTGTTTACGTCCATGATCGGAAACATCACGCGGTTCCAGAACTTGTCATACATACCGCGCTTCTCATCCAGCTGCACCAGGCCGGACTCCTTGAGCAGAGCGTCGGAAACCCCCTGCTTTTTCAGATAGCGGCTCAGCAGGTTGCTGTACTGGCCGGAATAGCCGAGGCCGAACCGGCGGATCGTCTCATCCGTAAGCCCTCTGTCTTTCAGATAAGCCATCGCCCGGCCGCCCTGCTCCGTGTGCAGCAGATAATAGTAATACTTCGCCGCCGTCCTGTTGATGTCAAGAACCGCTGTCCTCAGATCGCGCTGCCTGCGGTTCCCTTCTGATTCTTCCTCCTGCGGAAGCGCGATGCCCGCCCTGTCCGCCAGCAGCTTCACAGCCTCCGGGAACGAATAATTCTCATACTCCCGTATAAAGGTAAAAACATCCCCGCCCGCCCCGCATCCGAAACAATGATACATCTGTCTTTGCGGGTTCACGGAAAACGACGGCGATTTTTCATTGTGAAACGGACAGAGCCCAAAATAAGAGCTCCCCTTCCGCTGCAGTTTCACATATCCGGAGATCACATCCACAATGTCGCTGCGAAGCCGTATCTCCTCTATGAGTTCATCGGTATAAATCATAGGTTTCACTCCCTCCCGCAAATCAGCGCCATGATCTGGGAACAAAAAGTTCCGTATAAGTCCTGATGGAAAAAGAATCCGTCATCCCGGCAATATAATCACAGACGACCCGCTCGCGGGGCTGCCCGCACTCCTGCATCATGATCTGATAGCCCGGCGGCAGCATTTCGGGATGTTCATTATAAAAATAATAAAGATCCTGTATCATCCGGATGGCCTTCGTCTCCTCCCGCTTCGCCGCGCTGTTGTGATAGACACGCTCAAACATAAACGCCCGCAGCCTGCGCATCATCTGTTCCATATCCTGAGACATCGCGATCTCAGGCCTGTCCTCACTGTTCACGACAACATCATGGATCAGCGTGTTCAGGCGTATCCGAGTCGTATCGCCGATCATGTGGCGGCACTCTTCGGGGATATCTTCCTCCCGCAGGATGCCCGCCCGCTCCGCGTCGTCGATGTCGTGATTGATATAGGCGATCTTATCGCAGTAGCGGACAATCTGGCCTTCCAGCGTTTTCGGCTTCCCTGTCGTCTTGTGGTTGAGGATCCCGTCGCGGACTTCCCAGGTCAGATTCAGACCGCGTCCCTTTTTCTCAAGGAGCTCCACAACGCGCACGCTCTGCTCATGATGCTTGAAACCGCTCGGGCACACCTGATTCAGCGCAGACTCCCCCGCATGGCCGAACGGCGTATGGCCGAGATCGTGCCCCAGCGCGATCGCGTCGACCAGATCCTCATTCAGTCTCAGCGCCTTGGCGATCGTCCGCGCAAGCTGAGAAACCTCCAGCGTATGCGTCAGGCGGGTACGGTAATGATCCCCTTCCGGAATCAGAAAAACCTGCGTCTTCTGCTTCAGCCTGCGGAAAGATTTGCTGTGCAGGATCCTGTCCCTGTCCCGCTGGTATGCCGTACGTATATCGCAGGGTTCCTCCTCCCTGTCGCGGCCCCTGGTGTTTCTGCTGAACGAAGCGTAGCGGCTGAATATTTTAAATTCCTGCTCTTCTGTTTTTTCGCGGATCGTCATTCCCGTTCCCCCTTTGTACAAAGCATCCGTTTTTTATATATTATATTCCCTGTCGCGCCATTTTTTCCATATTTTTTCAATATTTTTATATTTTTCCTGTTTTTTTACTGTGAAACAAAACTTTCCGAGGGGCCAAAAAAGCGCAGACTGCCCCTCCAGGGTTTTTAAATATCCACTTT
>CANRGB010000033.1 GCA_947630005.1 uncultured Lachnospiraceae bacterium | reverse complement strand
TCTTTCGACTGATCCTCGGACGGAGCCCAGACCATGAGGCGCATGTGCTCCTCTCCGTTTGCCGACTGGCCGGCGCTGCCGCAGCCTCCAAGCATCGTCGCTGCAAGGACACCGGCCATGAGAACTGTAACATACTTTCTCATTGTACTTTTTTCTCCTCCTTTAAAAGTTTCGCTTAGTTTCGATACTTTTATATTTACTCCAATTTTCGTGATTTGTCAACCTGTTTTTCGACGTTTTTCAGGTTTTTCATCTCTTTTTTCTTCTTTTCCGGTCGTTCTGTACAATTAATATTTTCAATATTACGAAACTTTCCGAAATCAACATATTCAGAGAGAGAAGGAAACCGCAGCGGAAGAGTCCGCAATAGACATTTTTCACATATTTATGCCTTTTTCCCGAGAATCATTTGCAATTTCCCGCGAAACCATGTATAATAGGCCCCGGCAGCATCGCTCATATGTTCCCCCGGATGTTGAAAAATTTATGATTATATCTGCATATAGAACGTGTTTCTTCCAAAAGTTTCCGTTCTGTATTTTACACACAGGAGGATTTTATGCCGACAATTATCGATATCGCAGCGAAACTTGGTGTCTCGAAGGGCACCGTATCAAAAGCGCTGAACAATTCCAGCGACATAAGCGAAACTTTACGAAAAAAGGTCGTGGAGACCGCCGTTGAGATGGGATACGAGAAGAACCGGGTCCGCAGAGACCGGGCGCAGAAACTATGTATCATTGTGGAAAATATGTCCTGTAAGAACGAATCTGATTTCGGATATGAGATCGTCATGGGGTTTAAGAAGCTCGCGCTGCCCGCGGGCTGGGATGTGGACATTGTGGAGATGACAAAGGAAGACCAGCTCGCCGTCTCCTACGATATGTTTATGATGCAGAATGAATACAAGGGCGCTTTTATTCTCGGTTTTGCGCTGATGGATCCCTGGATGGAGGAACTGAAAACTTCGCGGACTCCCGCCGTGCTCTACGACAATTATATTCTGGAAAATCCTGCCGTTTCCTACATCGGGATCAACAATGAGGAAGGGGTAAATCTGGCCGTCTCCTATCTGAAAGATCTCGGACACACGCGCATCGGCTATCTCGGGGGAGCCATGGAATCCTATGTCATGCGCACGCGCTATTACGCGTACTTCCGCTCTATGGAATATCACGGACTTCCCGCGGCGGAAGACCTGACCGGATATTCCTACCACATCTCGGAATGTACGCAGAAATACCTCCCCGTACTGCTCAAGAAAAAGGTTACTGCCATCTTATGCTGCCATGACGCGCTCGCGCATGCCGTGTTAAATCACTGTCTGGAACTGGGCTGCCGCGTTCCCGGGGATATCAGCATCATCGGATTTGACGACGCCCCTTTCTCCGCCTACACGACTCCTCCGCTCACCACAGTCCGGCAGGACCGCGGCGCGCTCGGACGGTGCGGCTACTATGCCCTGAGCAGCCTGCTGAACCACACGTCGATCAGCTCTCTTTTGCTGCGCGCCGAACTGATCAAACGGCAGTCCGCGGGCCCGGTCCGGACATGGGAACTTCCCCAAAAGAGCATCCTGACCGGGACGGACGCCGCCCGGCCGGTTTCTGCCGGCAGGACGGCTGCAGGCACTTCTCAGTAGACAGCAGCCGTTTTCCAAATGCGGGCCTGCAGTCAATCGAGCAGGAGGCGGTTTTTTCCTCCTGCTCGATGCGCAGCCTTTTTCTTTTATGTTTTCAAAGATTTTTAATCAGCGTCGCGGACTTCCTTACGCACCGGAAGAATACATCCCGGTGATACGGACAGCTCGTCAAGTCCCATCTTAAGGAAGGTCTTGGTCAGCGTCGTGTCCGCGCCGAGTTCGCCGCAGATACCCGCCCAGATGCCTGCCTTGTGCGCATTGTCCGTGACCATCTGGATCAGACGGAGCACTGCCGGATGATGCGAATCATAGAACGGGTCAAGTTTCGAGTTCTGACGGTCGATCGCCAGCGTGTACTGGGTCAGATCGTTCGTGCCGATGCTGAAGAAGTCAACGACCTTCGCGAGCTCATCGCTCATCACAGCCGCCGCCGGCGTCTCGATCATGATGCCTTCCTCGACTTCTCCTACCGGGATCCCCTCCGCGATCAGTTCTTCTCTGACTGACTTGGAGATCTCCTTGACTTTGAGGACCTCGTCAACGGAAATGATCATCGGATACATGATCGCCAGATTGCCGAACGCGCTCGCGCGGTGAAGCGCACGGAGCTGGGTTCTGAAGATCTCAGGCCTTGTCAGGCAGATACGGATCGCGCGGTAGCCGAGCGCCGGGTTGTCTTCCTTGTCAAGCTTGAAGTAATCAATCTGCTTGTCCGCGCCGATATCCAGCGTACGAATGATAACCTTCTTGCCGCCCATGGTCTCAACAACCTTCTTGTATGCCTGGAACTGCTCCTCCTCTGTCGGATAGTCCGCTGACTCCAGATAGAGGAACTCGCTGCGGAAGAGGCCGATGCCGCCCGCGTCGTTCTCAAATACGGATGCAAGATCGCTCGGAGAGCCGATATTCGCGTACAGATTGATCTTCTGTCCGGATTTCGTCACATTCTCCTTGCCCTTCAGCGTCTGAAGCAGTTTCTTCTGCTCGTCGTCCGCTGCTTTTTTCTTAAAGTATTCTTCCAGCAGAGGCATTTCCGGATCGATGATGAATTTTCCTTCGTAACCATCCACGATACCGATCTTGCCGTTCCAGCTTTCGTCAATATCCACGCCGATCAGCGCCGGGATTCCCATCGTCCTTGCAAGGATCGCCGTGTGGGAGTTTGCGGAGCCAAGGCGTGTGACAAACGCGAGGAGCTTTGACTTGTCCATCTGGACCGTCTCGCTCGGCGCAAGATCCTCAGCCACAATAATGACCGGCTCGTCGCCGATATCCGTGCCGCCGTTCCCGCCGCTTAAGATCGTGACGACGCGCTCCGTGACATCCTTGATGTCCGCGCTTCTCGCCATCATGTACTCATTGTCCGTCATACTCGCGAACATTTCCGCAAAGTTGTCGCCTGTCGTCGCAGCCGCGTACTCCGCGTTCAGATTCTGCGTTGAAATAATATTGTGTACGGACTCGGTGTAATCGTCGTCCTCCAGCAGCATCGCGTGCACATTGAAGATCTCCGCGTTCGCCTCTCCGACTTCCACAACCGCTTTTTCATACAGAGCGTTCAGCTGTCTGACCGCTTCCTCTTTTGCCGCTTCGTATCTTGCGATCTCGGCCTCGGCATCCGCTACCTTCGTGCGGGTAACCTTGTTGTCGGCCTTCACATAAAATTTGATTTTGCCGATCGCAATACCGTTAAAAATTTTCTTTCCTGCTCTTTCTTCCACGAGATATCCTCCCGAATCTTATGATTGCCGTCTATATGTTTCCTGTTCGTTTCACGAAAAATTTTCATAGTTTCTGTTCGGATCACATTTCGGATTCCGCAAAAAATCTTTCGCTGCCGCCCGCTCCCCTGCCGGATATGACAGTCCCAGCAGGATACCGCCGCGGCGGCAGCCGTTTTCGCAGATTCCGTCCGCCCGTCTTACAGATTCTGCTCGAAGAACTCCTTCAGAGCCGCGATCGCTGCGTCCTCATCCGCTCCGTCAGCCGCAATCGTAACTTCCTCGCCCTGCTTTACGCCGAGAGACATCAGCATCATAAGCTGTGTAAGCTTCTTGGTCTGGCCATTCTTCGTGATGGTCGTAGCTGCCTGGAATTTCTTCGCCTCTTTTACGAGAAGTCCGGCCGGTCTCGCGTGGATGCCCAATTTGTCCTTGATTACATACGTAAATTCCTTCATTTTAGTTGCTCCTTTTCCTATTTTTTTAACTTTTTTGGGGATTTTGCCCGAAGTCTGTATTATTATACAGCATATTTTTAAGTTCTGCAAGCCATTTCATTTGCATTTTGCACAAAAAACACAAATTTGTGAATTTTGTCGGATTTTATGTTTTATTTTTTTGATCAAATCGAACATGTCTTGTTTGTTTAAATGAATATTTATTAAGATTAATTAATGTTAATATTATTATTTGAATATATTTTACACCATTAGTCGAGTTTCAGAAACTGCCGGAAAACCTGACAGTACTCCCGCGCCTTTTCCTGGCTCTCCATCTCACAGAAGATGCGCAGCAGCGGTTCCGTTCCGGAAAATCTCGCGATGATCCAGCCGCCGTTCTGAAACCGGACTTTGCAGCCGTCCATACAGGATACCGCTGCCACCGGTTCGCCAAACGCGGGAAGAAGACGGTCCTCATAGAGAATCTTCCGAAGTTCCCGCGCCCGCTCAGCCGGAAACCGGCAGGAGATTTCCTCCATGAAAAACACGCCGTACCTGCTCCGGATCTCCTCCATCAGTTCCGAAAGCCTCTTTCCGGTTACCGCGATCATTTCGACCAGCAGCGACGCCGCGTAAATCCCGTCTTTTCCGTTGATATGGCCGCGCACCGTCAGACCGCCGGAGGACTCCCCTCCGATCAGCGCGTTTATCTCCTGCATTTTTGAAGAAATATACTTGAATCCGACCGGTACCTCGCAGCAGACTTCCCCGAACGATTCCGCCATGCGGTCAAGCATATGCGTGGTGGCGACATTGCGCACCGCGGGGCCGCGCCAGCCTTTGTACTGCAGAAGATAATAGTAGAGCAGCACCAGGATATCGTTCGCCGTCAGATAGACTCCCTTATCGTCGACAACGCCCAGACGGTCGGCGTCGCCGTCGGTCGCGATCCCGAGATCGCATTCCATCTCTCTTACATAAGTGCACAGCTCCGTCAGAGAATCCCGGCTCGGGGCCGGCATCCTGCGCCCGAACAGCGTGTCATGAGTCTCATGGATCAGATCAACCTCACAGCGGGCCGTAGACAGGATCGTCTTGATCGAAGTCTGGCTGACCCCGTACATCGGGTCAAGCACAATATGGAGTCCCCGGTCGCGGATCGCCTGCATATTAATGTTCGCGATGATGTTGTCAAGATACTCATTCAGCGGATTAAACTCCTTCACCAGCCCCTGCGCCCGCGCTTTCTCATATTCGATATACGCGACTTCCCCTTCCTGTTCGGCCTGGGCGGCGTACGCCTCGATCTCCCGCGTCTGTTCCTCGTTCGCGTCTCTTCCGCCGAATGTAAAAACCTTGAATCCGTTGTAGATCGCCGGATTGTGGCTCGCCGTCACCATCATTCCGTAGTGCATCTGATGTTTCTCCACATAGAACATCACAAGCGGCGTCGGCGAGGAGCGGTTCACAAAATAGCAGAGGATCCCCTCGGCCGCAAATACTTCGCACGCCCATTTCACGGCCTCCTTGGAGAGGAACCTCCTGTCATAGCCGATGACAATCCCTTCCTGTTCCACCCGCTCCTTCTTCATTTTCCTGGACATGGCTTTCGCCAGAAGCTGAATATTCCGCCGCGTAAATCCGTCCCCGATCACGGCGCGCCATCCTCCTGTGCCAAACTGTATCATGTGTTTTCTCCTTTCGTGACTCTGCATGGCCGAACAACGTTAATTTTGATACTGTTAAAATAAAATTTTTCTTTTATTTCCTATCATACCATGAGATCACCGCAAACACAATTCCCGAAAGCCATTTCCGGGCGCAGAAAATTTTTTTGTTCTGTTTTTATTCTCTCTGTTTTTGTTCCGTCTTTATTCTGTCTGTTTTTATTCCACTTTCTGCATCCGGTATCCGATTCCCACATGGGTCTGGATATACTGCGGCGACCCCGGCGCGGCCTCCAGCTTTTTCCGCAGGGTCGCCATAAACACGCGCAGAGAAGCCACATCGTTATCCCAGCTGCTCCCCCAGACGCTCTGCGTGATAAATTTATGCGTCAGCACTTTCCCGGTATTATGTGCGAGCAGACACAAAAGCTTGTACTCGATCGGAGTCAGATGAAGCTCGTTGTCGTCGATATAGACGCAGGAGGAAGCGTAATCGATGCGGAGTTTTCCGTTTTCGTAAACCGCCTGCGTCACGCCGCCATTCTGCATCAGCGCCAGCCGCCGCTGCGTCACGCGCAGCCTCGCCAGAAGTTCGTCAACCGAGAACGGCTTTGTCAGATAATCGTCGGCTCCCGCGTCAAGCGCGTCAATTTTGTCGCTGTCTTCGCTTCTGGCGCTGATCACGATGATCGGTACATTGGACCAGCTGCGAATCCTTGTGATCACTTCCGTGCCGTCCAGATCCGGCAGTCCCAGATCCAGCAGAATAACATCCGGATTGTGGGAAGCCATCTCCATTATGGCCTCCTCCCCGGCAGCGACTGCAATATAACGATAATCATGCGCTTTTAAGGTTGTGGTGATCAGATTCCGCACAGGCGGGTCATCTTCCACCACCAGAATCTGGAACTTGTTCATAACTGCGCGTCCCCCTGTTCTTTCTGTTTCTGATCTTTCTGTTCCTGTCTTCCCATTTCTGTTTTCCTGTTCCTGATATCTCTGTTTCTGTCTTCCTGTTTCTGATCTCTCTGCTTCTGTCTTTCTGTTTCTATTCTTTCTGTTCCTGTCTTCCCGTTCCTGTTTTTCTGTTCCTGATCTTTCTGTTTTCCTGTTTCCGGTCTTTCTGTTCCTGATCTTTCTTTTTTTCTGTTTCTGGTCTTTCTGCCTCTGTTTTCCTGCTTCCGGTCTTTGTCCCGCGGACCCATCCGGACGCATCTGCTCCCCGCCTTGTCCTCAGTCCCGCATCCGCACCTTTTCAGCCGACCGGTCTCATAAGCGGAAGGGTAAAACAGAACACTGCTCCCTGCGGATGATTGTCCTCGACATGGATCGTCCCCCCGTGAGCCTCCACAATCGCCCTGCAGAGATACAGCCCCAGGCCGAGGCTGCGCCGGTTATCCGCAATCTTATTTGCACCGCAGTAAAATTTGTCAAATACTTTCTCTTTTATTTCATCCGGAATGCCCGCTCCGGTATCGGAGACCCTGACCAGGGCCATATCCTGAAATTCTTCCGATGAGATTACAATGGAAGTCCCCTCTTTTGTATATTTGACCGCGTTATCCACGAGATTGACGATCACCTGCACCATAAGCCTCGCGTCCGCCCGGACCAGCAGAAGCTTCTCCGGGGAGATCACGGAAATCTCATGTCCTGCTGCCTTGCGGCTGATATGGCGGACCGCCGCCTCCACAAGATCGTCCAGCAGTTCGATCGAAGTCTGCAGCGTCATCCGGCCCTCCTCGATCCTGGTGGCCGACAGCAGATTCTCCACAAGACTGGTCAGCCACATGGAATCCTCATAAATATCCGAGTAGATCTGCCGCTTTGTCTCCTCGTCAAAGCTGCCGCCGCTGTTCAGCAGATTGCTGGCATTTCCGGAGATCGTCGTCAGAGGAGTTCTCAGATCATGGGAGATCGTGCGCAGCAGATTCGCTCTCAGCTGCTCGCTCTGCGCGAGAATCGCGGCTGCTTCTTTTTCGCGCGCATTTTTCTCATTTTCCAGGGCCAGCGCGCATTCTCCCAGAATCGACAGCACGATGCTGTATTCAAAAGCATCCAGCGGATCCGTTTTCGCCTCGATCCCGACAACGCCGTATACCCGGTCATTGACACGCAGCGCGAGATACAGATAATCCGCGTCTGACATGGTATCCGTCGTCGCCCCCGCGGAATGATTATTCTTCAGCACCCAGTCTGCCGCCGGCTTTTCTTTCTCCTCGTTGTAATACGGCTCCGCTTCCGATTCGGCGCGGTAAAGACGGGGATCCGAAAGTTCTCCGTCCGCCCCGTCAAAGATCACAAGATTCCTTCCGAGAAGTTTCCGGAGCTGGCAGGCCGTCTCATTCATGATCTCGTCTCTGCTTCCGGCCCTTGAGAGCAGCTGATCCGTGTCAAATAATATTTTTGTCCGGTAGGCGATCTTCGCCGACTGGCCCGCCTGCTTTTTGTAGCGGATGGCAAAGGTTCCCGTAATATAGGCGGTCAGAAACATGACGGCAAATGTGACAGGATAGCCTGTGCCATAAGCCGTCAGCGAAAAGCGGGGAACCGTAAACAGATAGTTAAAGATAAAGACGCTCGCGATCGAGGATACAAGGCTGTACATCTGATGCGATGTCGCTATGGAAGTCAGCAGTACTCCCATGATATATACCATGATGATATTCGCGTCCGTAAACCCCAGACGGTGAAACAGCAGGCTCAGAATCGTCGCGCACAGCAGAATCAGAGCGCTCTTGGCCGTGTTTTTGAGAACCGGTATGCTTCTGTGCCCGCGCGCTTTTCTCAGGCGGTACGGGGCATCCGCGCCCGCGTCGGGAATGATATGGATATCCGTCTCGGGCACATAGGCAAGCAGCTGTTCCGTCAGCGTCTTCTTCCCCCATATATGTCTGCGCGTGACGGCGCTTCTGCCGAGCACGATCCTCGTGACCCCGGACAGCCGCGCAAACTCCGCGATCTGATACGGCACATCCTCCCCGTACACGGTCTCAATGTTCGCGCCGAGCTGTTCCGCCAGACGCCTGTTCTCTCTGAGCCGCTGCCGGTCCTTTGAAGAGGCCCCCGCAAAATCAGGCGTCTCCACAAACAGCGCCGTAAACTGGCTGTTGAAGGCCTTCGCCATCCTTGCCGCCGTGCGGATGATCCTCGCGTTGGACGGCGCCGACGAAAGGCAGGCCAGAATATGCTCATCCGTATGAAAACTGCTTTCCTGAAGCAGTTTCCCGGATATCTGCTTCATGCGGTCCGCACAGCGGCGCAGCGCAATCTCGCGCAGCGCGGTAAGCTGTTCGACCGTGATCCGGGAAGCCTCCGTGTCCGCAATCTGCAGATGCTCGATCAGCTCCTGCGGTTCCCGGTCGATCAGTTCCACCTGATCCGCCTGGTCAAACACCGAATCGGGAATCCGGTCCCAGGCCGCAGTGCCGGTGATGAAGGACACAACATCATGAAGGCTCTCGATATTTCCGACATTTACCGTGGTATAGACATCAATGCCCGACTGAAGCAGCTCATTGATGTCCTGATACCGTTTGCGGTGCCGGCATCCCGCTCCGTTTGAGTGCGCGAGCTCATCCACAAGGATCAGTTCCGGCTCCCTCGCAAGCGCACCCTCCAGATCGAATTCTTCCTGCCCCTCTGTCCGGATCGAAGGCAGCAGTTCCAGACCGCCGATAAGGGAGACGCTTTCTTCCCGCGAATGAAGCGCAAGATATCCCACAAGGACATCGATCCCGTCCGCTTTGGCGGCCTGCGCCGCCTTCAGCATTGTCCTCGTCTTTCCGCTTCCTTCCGCGTAGCTGAAAAAGATTTTCAGATGTCCTCTCCCTGGATGTTTCATCTTCGTATCCCCCTGTTTCTCCAGATTCGAAAATGTCCCGCTTCCTCCCGGCTCTTACGAAGTTTCCTCTCGCGGGCGGCAGATTTCCTGTAATCCATTTTATCATAGGTGCCCCTGTTTATCCACCCAGAATTTCAGCCGGCTTTTTTCTGCCAGAGACCCTGATAAAGAAATTTCCTCTGTTTGCCATTTTCCCCTTCCGGACGCTTTTTCCGGAAAAGGCCCAGCAGTTCCTCGACTTTTTTCATAACAAAATAACCCGCCGCAAAACTCATAAGTGCCGGACAGATCATCAGCATATCTTTCATCAGGATCACCTCCGTTTTATATATGAAAACACTTATGGATCGCTTTCTGTCTTCCGAGTACCAGGATGGATTCCTCCTCGCCAAATACCGTATCCGCGGTGACGTTCAGGTTCAGTTTCCCGTTCTCGCGGACGCCCAGTATATTAATTCCGTATTTTTTTCTGATATCGAGCTGAAGGATCGACCGGCCGATCCAGTTCTCCGGAACCGAGAGCTCAAAAATCGAATAATCCCCGTCCAGTTCAATGTAGTCCAGAATATGTTCGGAGGTACAGCGGATCGCGGTCCAGGCCGCAAGCTGTTTCTCCGGATAGACTACCTCGTCCGCCCCGTTGCGGAGCAGGAATTTTTCCTGCACTCCTGTGGAGGCCCGCGCAATAACCTTCGCCGCTCCGAGCTCCTTGAGAAGAGAAGCCGTCTCGAGCGAATTCTGGAAATTATCCCCGATTGCCACAATGCAGGCATCAAAGTTGCGGATTCCAAGGGAAGAAAGAAATTCTTCACTGGTGCTGTCCCCGATCTGCGCGTTTGTCACAAAAGGCAGCACCTCGTTGACCCGCTCTTCCTGAACATCCACTGCCATCACCTGATGATTCAGGTCGTACAGCTTCATGGCGATGTGTCTTCCAAATCTTCCAAGTCCGATCAGCAATATTGATTTCATCAAAATTCCCCCTGTCTCATCCGGCTGTTTATCCGACCGTCAGTTTTTCTTTCGGAAGTCTCGCCGTATTTCCCTGATTTCCGGAAAGCGCCGCAAAGATCAGCGTCAGTCCTCCGACCCTTCCGCAATACATCAGCAGAATCAGAATTCCATGCGACACGGCGCTCAGTTCCGGCGTGATGCCAAGCGTGAGGCCAACGGTCCCGATGGCCGACGCCGTCTCGAAAAGGCAGGTCAGAAGCGGCAGATGTTCGATCCGGCAGATGACAAAACCGCCGAGAAGAAACAGAACCAGATACATGGTCAGAATCGTAGCTGCGTTCCGAATGACTTCCTCCCCGATCCGCCGTCCGAAAAACCGCGTGTGTTCCCTCCGTCTGAATACCGAGACGGAAGTCGAGAGCAGCACCGCCGCGGTTGTCGTCTTCATTCCTCCGGCTGTAGATCCCGGCGAACCTCCAATCAGCATCAGAAGAATCATAAGCGCAAGTCCCGTCTCACTCAGCACTGTCAGATCCGCCGTGTTGAATCCGGCCGTCCTCGTCGTGACAGACTGAAACAGAGCATACCAGAAACGTTTCCCCGCAGGTACGCCGGAAAACTCAAGAAAGAAAAAATAGAATGCCGGAACAGTGATCAGCAGTATGGCCGCCGTCAGGATCACCTTGCTCTGCATCCGGTATTTTCGGATATGAAAGCGGTTGACCCTTATATCGTCCCAGGTGATAAAACCGATGCCTCCGATTACGATCAGCGCCATGATCGTGAGATTGACCACCGGATTGTTTGCGTAAGCGGTAAGCGACGAGTAGGCCTCCCGGCTTCCCATCAGGTCGAATCCGGCGTTGCAGAACGCGGACACCGCATGGAAAAGGCTGTACCAGAGACCTTTTTTTATGCCCGCCTCCCTGCAGAATACCGGAAACAGCAGCATCGCCCCCAGCAATTCAAATGCGGCTGTCATCCTGATGATAAAGCCTGTGAGACGGACGATCCCTCCCACCCGGTGCGCGGAAATGGCCTCCTGCATCGTACTGCGCTGTTTCAGGCTGATCTTTTTCCCGGAGATCACGGTCAGGATCACCATGATCGTCACCACGCCCATTCCTCCGATCTGAATCAGGGCAAGGATCACCGCCTGACCGAACAGGCTCCAGTAAGCGGCGGTATCCTGCACGACCAGCCCTGTCACACATACGGCGGAAGTCGCTGTAAAAAGCGCATCCAGAAAGGCCGCGCCCCTCCGGTCTCTCGTGGCAGCCGGAAGCATCAGCAGCAGGCTCCCCAGAAAAATAACCAGTATAAATCCAAGAATGATCATCTGCGAAGAAGACAGTTTCTTTTCAATCTTACCCATTCCCGATCCCCCCGCTTTGTCTTTCTGTATTTATTTTTACACATATTCCGTAAAATGTGTATTAAAATCATTCTGCTGATATAAAGATTCCATAAAAATCGAGCAGAAGGAACTTCTCCTCCTGCCTGATTATTTTCCGGGGACAGGCCGTTCGGCCCGCCTGTTCTTTCGTAATGGCCCCGCCTGGATGTCATGACAGCCTCAAACAGACCGTTCGGTCCGCCTGTTCTTCCGTAATGGCACCGTCTGAATGTCACGACAGCCTCAGACAGACCGCTCGGTCCGCCTATTCTTCCCCGGGAGCCGTTATTGTCTCTTTGTTATGAACGGCCGCCGGTTCGTTTCTGCCCTCGCTCTCCGTTTCCCCGACAGTTTCTCCGCCGGGAAGCACATTCTTATCCTCCTCAAAGGATATTTCTTCATTCCTTGTCTTCGCGAGCGCGGCTCTCCTTTTTTTCGCCCCCTCGATCACCTTTTTCCACGCTCTTTCCCTGGCGGCCTGCTCCTGCGCCGCCTCCTTCGCTTCCTGCTGCGCGATCCACTCGCCGGCTTCTCCCCGCTCGTCGAGCACCGCCTGCACCAGAAATCTGTGCTCCGGATCGCCGCGGTAGCAGGTGGACAGCGTCAGAATATGGCTGTCCGCCGTCAGCGTATCGTACAGCTCCTGATTAAACGTATAGAGTCCTTTGCATTTCTCCCCGATCGTTTCAATATAGCTGCTGCAGCACGCCTCGTCGTCCTGGTCAAAATTATAGAGCAGGTGACGGTTGTCATTTACATAGGCGGCAAAAATCCGGTACTTCAGCAGCACCTGCGGAAGATAGATATAAATCGTATCATAATTCCACATGATATCCGAATTTTCCATCTCGCGGAGCGATCCGAACATGCTGGCATCCCTCATATTGTGGCCGTACAGAATCGTGAGGAAATCCGTAAAGCTTTTCCGGTTGTACGACTGAGAAAAAATGGAACCCGGATAACTTTCCTGTCCCTGCCAGTCATGGTGGAGATAAAACTCCTGATCCCCGACGCTCTGCATCAGCGGATAGTCAATGATCCCTCCCGTGCCCGGATAGCGGATCCAGCCATATACATCCGAATTGATGTTCTGATAATACCGGAAATCTATATCGGACTTTTCATCATACAGCAGAACATCCTGCTCCGCTACCTGCTCCTGCCCTTCGATCACGATCTCCGTCCCCTGATTCAGGGACAAGGTCAGATCCGGATTCCCGATCATGATCTCCGCTTCCTGGGCCAGAACCGCTCCCTTGCCGGAGAGCAGTCCGCATAAGACTGCCGCGGCCAGCGCCGCAGTCTTTCTCTTTTTCAGAAAAAATCTCTCTGTCATGTTTTCCCCCCGCTGTCCGGGCGGGATCCGTCAGTCGTAAATGCTCTCCATTTCCCAGCTGATGATCTCACCGGTCGCGGCATCCGCCTCAAATTCATATTCTTCCGTCCCATGGACGAATTTTCCTTCGTAGACCGGACGCCCGTCCTCATAATCCTCGTGAATTCTTCCCCAGGTCACTTCCGTGTCGTCAAAACCCGCTTTCGCAAGCGCGGCAGCTTTTGCGGCTTCCAGACCGGACGTCGGCCCTTCCTCTGTCAGGACAGGATCCTGCTCCTGGTTCTTCTCGATCCAGGCAATATGCGCCTTCCCGTCGTAATCCCAGCCAAGGATCGCTCCCTCATCCGCGCTGATCTCATAATCAAATTCTTTCTCATCCTGCGTGCGGAATGAAAGCTCATGAATCATCCGCCCGTCGTCCTTTTCGGTCTTCTCCTTTGTGAAAGTGACATCCTCTTCCAGTTCCCCCGCATGCTCGGCCGCGATCTGCCGCGCCTGTTCCAGCGTCGTCTCCCCGGGGCCTTCGGAAGCGGCCTCATATTCATAGGACGCACCAAAGATCAGTCCGCTCTCGGCAAGAATCTCATACTCATACTCCTCATAATTCTGCGTGACAAAAGACACCTCCAGAAGCTGCCGCCCGTCGTCGCGTTCCGCCGAAACACGGCTGGAAACCGTATCTTCCTCCGTGATCCCCGCGTCGTCGAAGGCGATCGTCCTGGCCTCCTCCTCCGTAATCTGCGCCCCGTACGCATTCATTGAAAAAGCGGCCAGAACCGCTCCTGTAACCAGTGCCGTCGTAAATAAAGCAGCCCGTTTCTTCATTCTGATAAACCTCCTGACCGATCGGCCTCTCCTGCGAAGCCTCTCTGAAAATCCGTTCCGTTTACATTGCATCTATCGTATATTTTACCGGAACTTTGTGAATATATTATGAATTTCTCCGGAAACATCCCGGAAATCTTCTCTGTTTGTGAAAAACCTGCCTGTTTTCTTTTCGGCCAGAGCGATTCCGGCCTCCGGCCGTACCGAGACTTTTGCCGCGCCTTCGCCGTACGCGCAGGCGGACAGAACCGGAAGGCGGAATTTATGCTGACAGCCGGCGCCCAGATACGCCGACGGCCGGTGCGTCGCCCCGACTCTGCCCGCAAACGCGGCCGTGCCGGAACCGGCGAGAAAATAATCACAGCTCGGCTTTTTCTGATCATCGTTCGTGACATCCACAAGATACCATCTGCCGTCCTCCATCTGCACATAATTCCACATATGGCTGATATCCGCGGATTTCATGCGGCCGGTCACAAGGATACTCGGAATACCGGACGCCTTGCAGACAATATCAAAGAGCTTCGCGTACGCCTCGCAGACTCCCTTATGCCCGTATTTTCCGAGAAGTCCTCCCGTGACGGTGTGATGCCAGCGTTCGTCCTCTCCCTTTCCCACATAGTCTACAGTCTTCAGAACGGCGTCATGCACCGCTTTCACTTTTTTATAGCGGTTCCTGTATCTTTTCACGGAACGCACCATTTTCCTGACGGCGGCCTGCGCACTCCGTATCTCTTTTCGTATTCCGTCATAGTAATCGACCGGATAGAGAATGACGTGTCCGGCAGTCATCTCCCCGCTCTTTTCGTCGTGCTGAAAGCCAAGGGAAAGCTCAAACCCCGACACCCAGAACACCTCGGTGTGGTCCCGCAGGAACGCCTCCGCTCCCGCACGACATGCCCCGGCCAGCCCGGAAGCCTCCGGCAGACGGTACTTTCCGGAGAGCGCGGCGCGCAGCCCGATCCTTCCGCGTGTCCCGAAGTCTCCGAAACGCCGCAGATCGCCCGCACCCGCAAGAGCGTCGTACACATCCTTCGCGGCGCCCGTAAGCTGAGCGCCGTACGACCACGTCCCCGCCTGAACCCGGAGCGCCGTTCCCGGATGCAGACGCAAAAACAAAATACAGAACAACAGTTTCAGATAAATGCCTGCTCTCTTCGGATCTCTTCTCATACTCCGACCTCCCTGACAGATTCGGCCCGCCCGCCGGGCGCCGCCGCAAACAAAAGTTCTGCTGTCAGTATAAGATCGATCCCACAGGAAAAACAGTGATTTCAAAATTCAATTATGCTAGCCTGTGCTCAATCGAGCAGGAGGCGGCTTTTCCTCCTGCCCGCCTGCGCGGCCCGCATGCTGCGCCAGCAGCTGATTTCCTTATGCGGGCCTGTGCATAGACGACGAAGACCGCGGCTTTCGCCGCGGTCCTCCCAATCCGTTTTTAAAAGATGCCGTCGCCGCCGAAGAACGGGAAAAAGGAAAATCCGTCTTCCTCATCATAACCGGACATGCCGTCCGCCGCGTCTTCCCGGCGGGTATCTTCATCCTCTTTCTTATCTTCCTCCTGCTTATCCCCATCCGTGGAGCCGGATCCGCCTTCCTGCAGCGTCACCTCGACTTCACGGCTTTCATACACGCCTCCGTTCGCGGTCTGCACTTCCACCGTAACTGTCTCGCCCACTTCGTAATACGCAAGCTCATCGACGAGCGCCTCATGGCTTGTAATGTCGATCCCGTCAAATTTTGTGATGACATCGCCTTTCTTGATCCCGGCTTTGTCCGCCGCCGAACCTTCCGTGACATCCTGGACGAACGCTCCGGCCGGCATGTTATACAGATCTTTCGCGTCTTCCGAGACATTGACCACCGTGATTCCCATATAGCCATGGTTCTCATCCTCGACCTTATCCCTCGTCTGCCTGTTTACCAGCCTCTCGAGAATCGGAATCGCTGTGTCGATCGGAATCGCATAGCCCATATTTTCCGCGTAATCCGCGGTCGCCTTCGCGAGATTGATCCCGATCACCTCTCCTGACGCGTTCAGAAGGGCGCCTCCGCTGTTGCCGAAATTAACGGCCGCGTCCGTCTGGATCAGTTCTCCTTCATAGTTGTCCAGATCGATATTTTTATTCAGTGCGCTTATAATGCCGCTCGTGACGCTCTGCCCGATTCCGAGGGCGTTTCCGATCGCAATGGCCGCCTGACCGACTTTCAGATCGTCCGAACTTCCAAGCTTCGCGATCCTGAGCTGATCCATCACATCCTCCGGTATATCGGAAAGCTGTACCGCGGCGACCGCAAGCTCATGCCGCGCATCCGTGCCTTTGATTTTCGCCGGCACGATAAGGTCCTCCTCGTCTTCCGCCTCCACATTAAAGCAGATCGTGAGCTCCTTCGCGTCCGCAACCACATGATTGTTCGTGGCGATCAGCAGCTCATCCTCATTCTGCGCGACGATGACTCCCGAGGCCGTGCTGGTATTTTCGTACTCCTGCGGTCCGTAATAGTACGTCTCGACCTCCTGGACCGCGACATTTGTGATGGAAACGATCGACGGCATACAGGCTTCAACGATCGCGGACACATCCATTGTGACGATCTGAGCGTCCGAAACGTCCACGGAACCGATAGCCTCAAACGTTCTCTTTTCCGTCTCTTTTTCCGTTTCCTTCTCCGTCGTCTCTTCTGTTTCGCTTTCCGCGGTTTCCGCCTCCGTTTCCGGCGTCTCGGACACTTCCTCTGTTTCCGTCTCCTTATCTTTCGCGACGTTCAGCGTGATTCTCTTTTCCGTCTCCTCCTCCGCCTGCGTCCGGAGCGTGGGGTACAGTCCTCCTGTTCCCGCAAACAGAATACCCGCCATCATCAAAGCGCCATACCGTTTCCAGGCGTTCCTGCCGCCCTTCCTGTTATCAGGTGTATGTTTTCTCATATCGCTGATCTCCTTTCGTATGCCAGCCGGCTCTCATTTTATGTATCTGCCGTTCAAAATTTACTGTGTCTACTATATCGGAAGTTTGTGATAAATCTGTGAAAATCCTTTTTAAATTGTGTGACCACAAGTGTGCTTTTTCCGACCGCCAAGGCAGCTGATTTCCGTATGCGGGCCCGATCGGGCAGATCCGTGTAAGGAAATCCGCTGCCGGCGCAGCATGTGGACCGCGCGGGTGGGCAGAAACCACCTTCCGCCGTGCAGAAAGCCGCCGCACATATCAGGATGTGCGGCGGCTCCGCCTCTCTTTCTGCGGTTTCCCGCAGTCTTTCTTCCGGTTTTCTTTCGGCTCCGGCGCATTTTGCGGCGCCGAAGATGATCTTCCTATTTATGTACAAGCAGGGACTTTCCTGTCATCTCCGCCGGCTGCTTCATTCCCATCAGCTCGATCAGCGTAGGAACGATATCCGCCAGACAGCCTCCCTCGCGCAGTCCGACTCCTTCCCCGCAGTTCACGAGGATAAACGGTACCTGATTCGTCGTGTGAGCCGTAAACGGAGCGCCGGTCTCATAGTCGATCAGCTGTTCCGCGTTGCCGTGATCCGCGCAGATGAACAGCTTGCCGTCCACCGACTTCACGGCTTCCACAACCTTGCCCACGCATTCGTCAACTGCTTCGATTGCCTTAATCGCGGCTGCCTCGACGCCGGTATGGCCTACCATATCCGGATTCGCGAAATTCGTGATGACCACATCATATTTTCCTCCCGTAACTGCCTTTACCACGTTCTCGCACACTTCGTACGCGCTCATCTCCGGCTTGAGATCATAGGTGGCTACCTTGGGAGAATTCACAAGGATACGGTCCTCTCCCGGATTCGGAGCCTCCACGCCGCCGTTAAAGAAGAACGTGACATGCGCGTATTTTTCCGTCTCGGCGATCCTTGCCTGTGTCAGACCGTTCGCCGCGAGATATTCGCCGAATGTGTTCGTGACCGAAACCTTCTGGAACGCGATGCTCTTGTTCGGAATCGTCACATCATATTCCGTAAAGCAGACATAGACGACCTTTTTGCGCGGTCCGCGGTCAAATCCGCTGAACTCATCACAGCAGAACGTACGGGTGATCTCACGCGCGCGGTCCGGACGGAAATTAAAGAATATGATGGAGTCTCCGTCCTGAATCGTGGTAAGCGGAGCTCCGTCCTTCATGACGACCGTCGGAAGCACGAACTCATCCGTATCTCCCCGCTCATAGGAATTCGCGACAGCTTCCACACCGTTCGACGCCGTCTCGCCTTTTCCTTCCGTCAGAGCGCGGTATGCTCTCTCGACTCTCTCCCAGCGGTTATCACGGTCCATAGCGTAATAACGTCCCATGACCGTCGCGACCTGGCCGACGCCGATCTCCGCCATCTTGTCCGTCAGTTCCTGCACATAGTCCTTTCCGGAAGCAGGCGGCGTATCACGTCCGTCGAGGAAACAGTGGACATAAACTTTCTCAAGTCCGAACCGCTTTGCCATCTCGAGCAGCGCGTAAAGATGTGTGTTGTGGCTGTGAACCCCGCCGTCGGAAAGCAGCCCGTACATATGCAGCGACGTGCCGTTTGTCCTGGCATTCTCCATCGCTTTTACAAGCTCTTTATTCTCAAAAAATGTTCCGTCCTGAATTTCCTTCGTGATCCTGGTCAGATCCTGGTAGACAATGCGTCCGGCTCCCATATTGAGATGTCCCACCTCGGAATTTCCCATCTGTCCGTCCGGGAGTCCTACCGCGAGACCGCTTGCATTGCCTCTGACAAACGGGCACTCTTTCATCAGCCTGTCCATAACCGGCGTCGACGCTTCCGCCACCGCGTTGCCCTGCACCTTGTCATTCAGTCCGTATCCGTCAAGAATCATTAAAACTGTTGGTTTCCTGCTCATGTTCCCTCTCCTTTATTACGTGAAATAAATTTTACCAATCTGCATTATAGCATGCCGTTTTCTGAAACGCAATCCGATTTTCAGTCTGTTTCCGTATTCCCGGAACGCAATCCGGCTTTCAGTCTGTTTCCGTACTCCCGGAACGCAATCCGGCTTTCAGTCTGTTTCCGTATCCCCGGAAATACCTCAGGCATCTTTCATCTGCGGCCGCGGCTCAGTTTTCGGACGGGCCGCCGTCCCCGTCTGTCATGCGGACCAGAATTTTCCGCGCCGCCAGCGAAGCCGCCGTATAAATCCCGGCCGCCGCCAGAGCGTCCCCCATAAGGTCTGCGTATCCTCTCCTCAGTCCGTAAAGCGCGTAAGCCGTCTCGGCCGCCGTGCCCGCGAGAAAGACCGCGCCCACGACAGCGGCCGTCTTTCTGCTGCGCCGCGGGGACATTCTCTCTGCCGCATCCGGATCCGCAAGCCCTGTAAGCCCGATATCGCCTGCCGCAAAGGAGGCAGCAGCCAGAAACACCATCAGGGCACAGGCGCAGACGCCGCACAATTTGCCGGTATACAGCGAAGATATCTTCTTTCCGTAAAGTGAGATCCACACACAGCCCGCCGCGCACAGCAGCAGCCAGATCCCGTATAAAACCGGAAAACTCTTCCGGGAATGTTCCTTCATAAGTACTCCTTCCTGCCCGCATCGGCGCGCGCCTTTTCCAATCCTTCCGTTTCGCTCCAGAATATCAGCAAAGTGCCCCGGCCCACCTCGATCACAGCTTCCTGGCCGATAAACTCATTGCTTACGCCAAGTCCTCTCTCGCAGGTCAGCACCGCGTGATCCAGCAGGTATTTCAGCCCGCGCTCACAGACGCCTTCCGCGCGCTCCCCCGCGCAGAACACGGAGATCATACCGGACGCCAGGGTCCCGAATTCGATTCTTCCGTCCGTGACCGCTGTGATAATATTTCCCTCCCCGATCAGATAGGCCGCGTATCCTTTCCTCGACAGAGCCGTCAGAAGCTGCAGGTTCGCCATCGTATGATCCAGACGGCCTCCGAGTCCTCCGTACAGCATAAAGCGTCTGCAGCCTTCACTCTCCCCGTACGCCGCGGCCAGCGCCATATCCGTATCGTCCTTGATCGACGAATGCCGGATGAGCCTTTTATGTTTCGGAACCAGCTTGAGCGAATCAAAATCTCCAAGCAGAACATCCGGCTCCAGGCCCAGCTTTTCATAATGCCGGTAGCCGCCGTCCGCGGCGATCATCAGATCGCCTTTTTCCGGTTCCGTCAGCAGACGGGCAAAGCTTCCCGCGCCGATGATATAACATGTCCTGTCAGTCGGAATCATAGCTATTCTCCTTTTATTCAAAAAGGGCGCCGCTGACGCGCGCGCCCCTGTCTTTTCATCCGCGGATACGGATTTAATAAAACACTACCGTTGTGCCTACCGGAACGTTATTATATACGTAATACAGATCAGACGATCCAAGTCTTACGCATCCGCTGGATTCCACGCCCCGCGTGGTGGCCCATCTTCTGTGGAACGCGTTTCCTCCGAAGAACGCGGCCACATCGCCGTAAGCGTATCCTTTGCGCGTGATCGTTCTGACGCCCTGCTTCGTTTTCATGTTGTTGCCGACCACGCAGTCCATCTCCCGGACGCATCTCCAGTTCCCTTTGCTGCCTCGGAATACATAAGTAACCGTTGTATATTCATTGCACCACATCAGCCAGCTGGTCGTGCTCTGGAATTTTCTGGAATTTACATAATTTTCCGCCTGCTGCGGCGTATATCTGTTTCTTGTGGCTGACAGGTTGCCGTAGCTCAGATTGCTTCCGGACATCGTAACCTTCTTGCCGCTTCCCAGGATAACCGTGACCGAACCGGTCGTGTACGCGGTCGCGGTAACACTCGTGCCTGCGTTTACGGTTACTTTGTTTCCGGATTCGTCGACGGCTGTCGTCGTCGATTTGACTGTCGCGTGCAGGTACCATGCGTGCACCGTATCGATTGCGATCGACTCATATTTTGCTTTCAGGACGATCGACCGGGCGCTCCGCGCAAGAATCCGGGTCGGTTTGACCGGTATGTTCGGATCCTCGCCCTTTTTCAGTTCGGGGACCTCCAGATACTGATTGTATCCCACCAGATAATAGGTGTAGCTGTGTCCGCTCTGAAGCTTTGCCGTGTAGGATTCCACGTCTTTTCCCAGATTCTCGATCACAACTTTCGTGCTCACGGCCTGTCCGCTGCCATCGAGAATGGAATCGCTGATATACAGCAGATGGCCGGCGGCTCCCACCGACTTTTTCCAGGTAAGTATGCGGTACCCGGTTCCGTACTGTTTGATGTCAAACCCCAGCGGCGCCGACGGTCTCGCATATCCCGGTGTCACATCAACAATATTTGACATTTCAGAGCTCTCGCCGGCGCTGTTGTACGCCTTTACGAAGAAGCAGTAATCCTTTCCCCTGGTAAGCTGTTTTACCGTGTAGCTGTTTTCTTTCGTCGTATATACTTTCGTCAGTTTATTCGTATCCGGGTCTCCCTGGTACAGATTATATCCGTCTGCCCCGCTGACGCTGGTCCACTGCAGCTTGACCGACTGGTTCTTGATGGTTCCCTCGACGATCGCCAGCTCGGCGCCGACCTCCGGGGCCGAAGCCGCAAAAACGCCGGACACCGGAAGAAACGCCATGATCATCACCAGCGCGAGCAGCCGTACGGATTTGAAAACATGTCTCATAATATACAATCCCTTTCTTTGTGAATTTATTTCCATATGACATATGCCATATGTGAAAACCATTTCCGGAAAAACCAGTTTTATCCTACTCCCAAACCGCCGAACTTGTCAAGCAGATTCAGCCGGCGTTCATAAGCTCATACAGCTCCTCGATCATTTCCTCATCTTTCAGGCGGAACTTTACTTCCACGCGCCTGGAAGCGTCCTTGTCGACGTTTCCGTTCTCGTCAAGAATCGGATTGCTCATGGAATGACCGTTCACTGTCAGCTTCTGCTGGAGGATCCCGGATTCCTCCTCGCCGAGAAATCCCTCTTTGATCTCAAGCAGATACTGGGCGACCGCCAGCGACCTTCTCTGGGACAGCTCAAGATTGTACTCGTAGGTACCGTCCGTGTCCGTGTATCCGTCGATGATGATCTCCGCGACATTCGGCAGATACTGATCGCTCAGCAGCACGCTGCAGTAGATCGGAAGCGCTTTGCGCAGCATTTCCCGCCCGGCATCGGACAGTTCCACATCATCGTAGGCAAACATGACATTGGAGTCCAGCACGAGAGCGCCCGTCTGTGTATCGATCGTGACATCCATATTATTCCTCTGGAATTCCTCGCGCAGGGCCTCCACCACTTCCGCCTTTACGCCGACGATCCTGTCGATCTGAGCCTGCTTTTCCTTCAGCTCCTGTGTCCTGGCGTTCAGCGCCGCCTGCTGCTGCTCCAGCGTTGTCTGCTGCTGTTCCAGCGTCGTCTGCTGCTGGGCCAGCGTGGCCGTCTTCTCATCCAGCAGCGCAGCCTGCTCCGCAAGCGCGGCCTGCATCTCCTCGAGTGTCAGATTCTGCTCCGCGAGCTTTTCCTCCTGCTCCGCGAGAAGCTCATCCTGCGTCTTAAGCTGGCTGGCCTGTTCGTCAAGCTCGGACTGCTTCTCCAGAAGCGCGCTCGTGTACTCGTTCTGAATCATCAGTTTCTCTTCCTGTTCCGCGAGCCTTTCGACATAGTTCTTCTGCGCCTGAAACAAAGTGACGCACATGATCAGCACGAACAGCATCAAAAGTCCCGCCATCATATCGGAATAGGAACGCCAGACATTGAATCCCCCGGATTCTCTCTTTTTGTTTCTGCGTCTCATTTATTATTTACCTCCCGAATCGTTCCTGTCAGCGCGTTTCACAGGATCCCAAAGCGCGGATAATCCCCCTGCTCCGCGTCCGGCCTGCGGACAATAAGACCGGTCATCCCCATAAGCCAAATCCCCGGCGCTTTTTGTCGGAATTTCCGGCGGCCCCTTTGAGAAGGCCCCTGATTTCAAGAAGGATCTCCTCCTGCCGCTTCCCTGATTCCTCCAGCAGCTCCTCCTGTCTGCGGGCGGATTCCTTCATGATGCGCGCAAGCGCGTCCGGCGCCTTGGCGTTCCGGTCAGCCGGCTGCACCGCATGCGACAGATAGATTCCCTTCCCGTCGGATGAAACGGACTCGATCCCCGCAAGAAGTACGCTGAATTCTTTCATCATCTGATTCACATTTTCCTGGGACGCGTTAAATTCCTTCATCAGGCGGCGCATATCCTCCTGCATGGCCGTCAGGCTCTTCATCTGGGCCCCGTACTCCTCGATCAGCGCCTCGTTTTTCTGATAAACCGCCGTGACCGCGGTCAGCAGACGTTCGTTCGACTCATTTGATTTCTCAAATTTCTTATATGCCTCGGCCGCCTCGAGCAGATAATTCTGCATCGCCTGGTTGCAGGCCACCCAGAAGCGCGACGACTCCTGCTCCGCGCTCGAGAGATTCTTCATCGTCGTCTCCTGCGCCTTCTGCAGGGAAAGCGTCATCTGGCTGTACCGGGTGCTCAGGGCGTCCACCGTATCCGCGTATTTTTTCTGAATCGCGGAGAGCTCCGCCACCGCGGTGTGCATGGCGTTCTCATCCTTTACAAACAGATTTTTCATCTCGCTGCACAGATTCTGATAAAGCTTCTCCGTATAGAGAATATTCTGACTGAACGTCTCGTTCATAAGCTCCGCGCTCTTCCCGAACTGCTCAAAATCCGTGTGGAAGGTCTTCTTCATCTCGGTCACGAAAGAATTCACAATATCCTGAAGAAAGATCTCCTGTTTGTACGTGATCATCGTCATCATATCCCCAAGCGACGTATTGATCCGGTCCAGCGTCGGGGCCAGCGACGCGGAAAATCCCTGCGCAACCTGGTCGGAAAACTCAAGCGCGAGCCCTTTCAGAATCTCATTCTGCTCTTTCTGATTCTTTTCAAAACGGCTCTGGACTTCCATCTCGGAAGACGGAACGAGATTCATATGGAAACGGCCAAGAAAAGACTGCAGGCTGTCAGCCAGGGCGGAGCAGCCTTTCCTGAGGCTGTAGGAAAAAACAAGGGACATGGACAGTCCGTAGATGGAGGTAAGGAAAGCCACCTTGATTCCGTCCACAAGCGAAGTCACCGAGGCGGTCATCGCCTCATAATTGGACGGTTCAAACTCGCGCAGACCCCAGACAAGCCCCATAAAGGTCCCGAGAATGCCCAGGCTCGTCATCACATCCGGAAGAAGGTCCAGCATTTTTCTGTGGATTATGCTGTCCGTCTCGTCTTCATTGATATAGTCCTCGATATCACAGATTCCGCTGCGGCTGTGGTTCAGATCATAGAGAAACGCTTCCAGCTTCTGGTCAAAGGGCGTGCCGCCGGCCAGCATCTGCACCTTCTGCGTCAGACTGAGGGCCTCATTCTCCTTTATGCTCTCGATCGTATCCGACGCGTGCCGGAAATATTCCGTCAGTTTGTTTATCCGGAACAGGCCGGTGACGAGCGCCGACGCGTACAGAAACACAAGAACCGCCCAGAAAATAAGATTATAGACCAGCGTGGAGCTTTTGTAATTGCCATGTACCGCTGCCACCGTCAGAACGAGGCAGCCCGCTGCCACCGCGGCCATGATTAAGGTATCCGTTATTTTTCTTCCCATTATTTCCTCCATTTTCAGAAGATATTGTTATTCTTTACCGATTCTTCCTGATTTATATCCAAAATCCGCAGTTTTCCAGTCAAACACAGTATAGTTCATTCCATTTATGTTATCAAGGAAAAACTTTTTTAAGATTTTAGGCCTGCGTCAGCAGCTGATTTCCTCATGCGGGCCTGTGCATGACAAATGCCCATGCTGTACGCATGGGCATCCGGGTCTTTTCCGTATCCGGTCCGCAAAATACGGTTTATACCGGATATGCTTTATTTTCGTTGTCCGCAGCGGTCGGATCGATCTTCGTCTGCTGCGCCTGTCTGTATTTGAAGAAATCGGTGGCAACCTGCGGGAACAGCGCGTAGGAGAGCACATCCTCCTCCTGCTGCGACCACTCGGCCATCTCGCTGCGGAGCGTATCGAGCTCATCCGGAATCAGGTCGGCCGGACGGCAGGTGATGACTTCCGCGTCTCCGATACACTTCTTCTGTACTTCCGGATCAAACGGCTTGACTGTCTCGCCGTATTTGCCGGAAAGCACGTCCTTCGTCTCCTTCGTCACCATCTTGTAGCGCTCGCCCATCAGCACGTTAAACACAGCCTGCGTGCCGACGATCTGGGATGACGGCGTGACAAGCGGCGGCTCGCCGAGGTCTTTCCTCACGCGCGGAACTTCCTCAAGCACTTCGTAGTAACGGTTCTCCGCATGCTGATCTTTCAGCTGTGAAGTCAGGTTCGAGAGCATTCCGCCCGGTACCTGATACAGCAGCGTCTTGATGTTGACACCCATATTCTTCGGATTCAGCAGGCCGCTCTCAAGCGCCTCGTCGCGCATCGGACGGAAGTAATCCGCGATCTCAGCGAGAAGATTCTGATCGAAGCCCGTATCGTACGGAGTTCCCTTGAACGTCTCAACCATAACTTCCGTCGCCGGCTGGGATGTTCCGAGAGCAAACGGCGACATCGCGGTATCGATGACGTCCACGCCTGCCTCGACCGCTTTCATGTAAGTCATGGAAGCGACGCCTGACGTGTAATGCGTGTGCAGCTGGATCGGGATGGAAACCGCTTCCTTGAGCGCGCCGATCAGCTCAACCGCCGTGTACGGAAGAAGAAGTCCTGCCATATCCTTGATGCAGATGGAATTCGCGCCCATGTTCTCGATCCTCTTCGCGAGATCGACCCAGTACTCAAGCGTATAGGCCTCGCCGAGCGTGTAGGACATCGCAACCTGTGCGTGCGCCTTCTCCTTGTTCGCAGCCGTAACGGCCGTCTGAAGATTTCTTATATCATTGAGACAGTCAAAAATACGGATGATATCAATGCCGTTCGCGACGGATTTCTGTACGAAGTACTCCACCACGTCATCCGCGTACGGACGATAACCGAGAATATTCTGTCCGCGGAACAGCATCTGCAGCTTCGTGTTCTTGAAGCCGTCGCGCAGCTTGCGCAGCCTGTCCCACGGATCCTCCTTCAGGAAACGCAGGGACGCGTCGAAAGTCGCGCCGCCCCAGCACTCCACCGAATGATATCCGACCTGATCAAGCTTCTCCACGATCGGAAGCATCTGCTCGGTCGACATTCTGGTCGCGATCAGGGACTGATGGGCGTCACGGAGGATCGTCTCAGTAATCTTGATCGGTTTCTGAATCTTTTTTTCCACTTCCTTAGCCATTTTATTCCTCCTGTTATTCTGGAAAATCCCCGGAGAGCAGACGCTTCTCCGGAAACAGTTATTTTATTTTCGCGGGCAATGAACCGTCACATGCCTGCGGCGCAAAGCCGATCCTTCGGACATGCGTCCAAAAGATGCCGCAGGACCGGATTCCCCGCTGTCCGCAGCGGGATATCTGATTGATCATACCCCGAAGATAGCCATAAAGGTACCGGCCGCAACTGCCGTACCGATAACGCCGGCCACGTTCGGACCCATCGCGTGCATCAGCAGGAAGTTCGTCGG
>CANRGB010000032.1 GCA_947630005.1 uncultured Lachnospiraceae bacterium | reverse complement strand
GGATTTGGAATTTTGCTGCAGGATAAGGGATATTCGTGGCTGTGGGCTCTGCTGATGAGCCTGACGATCTATGCGGGCTCGATGCAGTATGTGGCGGTTGACCTGCTCTCGGGCGGGGCGACGATGCTGGCAACATTTCTGATGACGATTATGGTGAACGTGCGGCACCTCTTTTATGGGATCTCCATGCTGGAAAAATATAACCGCGCGGGGAAGACGAGGCCGTATCTGATCTTTGCGCTGACCGATGAGACATACTCGCTGGTCTGCAGCAAGCAGGAACGCGAAAATATGGACATCAATCTCTATTACTTTTTCGTGTCGATTCTGAATCAGAGCTACTGGATCACGGGAAGCGTGGTCGGAGCGCTGCTTGGATCCGCGTTCCATTTTAATTCGGCGGGACTGGATTTCGCGATGACGGCGCTCTTTGTCGTCATATTCACAGAGCAGTGGGAGAAGGAGAAAAATCACCTGCCGGCGCTCGTGGGGGTCGGCGTGTCAGTGATCTGTCTGCTGATCTTCGGTGCGTCCGGCTTTCTGATTCCGGCGATGATCGGAATTGTGATTCTGCTGTTCCTGCTGAAGAAGCGCATGCCCGGCTGATATAGACAAAGAACAACTGTTTCCACATATAGCGGACAGCTGATTAAAGAGGAGGATATAAAATGACGATCAGTCCTGCATATTCACTGATATTGATCGGGATCATGGCGGTAACGACGGCGCTGCTGCGCTTTCTGCCGTTTCTGATTTTCCGGCATAATACGCCGCAGCCCATACTGTACCTTGGCAGGGTGCTGCCCTATGCGATCATAGGCATGCTTGTCGTTTACTGCCTGAAAGGAGTCTCGCTGGTGCAGTCTCCCCACGGGCTTCCGGAACTGATTTCCGTGGCGCTTGTCGTGCTGCTCCACAAATGGAAGCACAACACGCTGATTTCCATACCGGCAGGGACGGTCTGCTATATGGTTCTGCTTCAGGTGGTGTTTCGGTAAAACAGCGGAAACAGGCGCAAACCGGAGCGAAACCAGCATGACATATTTCGGGTCCGGGACGTCAGAGGTAAGATACAGAACATTGTCAGACTGGCTGCCCGGAGGGGGGGCAGCCAGTCTTTGAGCGAGGAAGCGGTATCATATCTTCCAGTATGCGGTGGACCAGGAGCTGTATATCTTTCTCTTCCCGGATCTGCTGTACGCGCAAATCCGATAACTCCAAGTGATTCCTTTTTGGGCGTTGATATCCGTATAAGCTGTTGTGGTCCCTTTTGTGATGACTTTTCTGACTACCCATCTGCTCTCGCTCCTGCTCCTGCGCTGAATCACGTAGCCGCTGGCACCGGCCACTTTCTTCCAGGTGAGCTTTACAAAATTGCGACCGGGCACTCTTGCGGCGGTCATCCATTTCGGGGCGGGAGGAACAATCCGGAACGTTTTCTTCACTTTTCCGGTATAGATCCCCTTGCCTTTTATGATGACAGTGGCTGTACCGGGATTTTTGTTGTTCGCAAAAGTCAGCGTGTAGTCTATGCCTTTTATAAGAAAAACCGTCCCATTATCGATATTGATTAGAGGTATGAGCTTTTTTCCTGTGTATAAAACAGAGGAAGAAAGCGTGATCCTGCAGTTCTTCAGAAGTGTGCTTTTATCCGGTATCAATGTGAGAGAACATTCTTTCCAGCCCTTTAGCATTGTCACAGCTTTCGTCCATGTCGGATTGTCTGCAGGGTAGATTACTGTAGCTCTGACTTGATAAAAAGCGTAGGAACCAATATCAGGAGCATTGCCTGTAAATACTATTTTTTTCAGCCCATAACATCTGTAAAAAACGTTCCTGTCAATCGAAGTCAGGCTCTCTGGAAACTTGATTTCTTTCAAACTCGAGCACTCCCAAAAAGCGCCATATCCAACGGAGGTTAGATTTTTTGGAAGTTTAATCTTTTTTAAATTGGATAATCCGGAAAATGTACCATTGGCGATCGATGTCAGGCTATCCGGAAGATTAATTTCTTTCAAACTGGAACAGCCAGAAAATGCATTCCAGTTTGCATCCCAGTTAATGGAAGAGAGATCATCCTGAAAGTCAAGTTTTTCCAAACTGGAGCATCCCTGAAAAGAGTTTGCTTTAATAGAAGTAGGACTATTGGAGAATTTAATTTCCTTTAAACTGGAGCAATCCTTAAAAGCATGCTCTCCAATAGAAGTGAGGTTATCCGGAAAATCAAGTTTTGCCAGACTGGAACAGTTTCCAAATGCGCTATTGCTAATGGAAGTAAGACTGTTGGAGAATTTAATTTCCTTCAGACTGGAGCAACCAGAAAACGCATTAGTTCCAATAGAAGACAGCTTATCAGGTAGCTTGATTTCCTTCAAACTGGAGCAACCCCCAAAAACGCCGTATTCAATAGAAGACAGGCTGTCCGGGAGATTAAGTTTCTTCAGACTGGTGCAGTGATAAAAAGCCTTTCCTTTAATCGAGGTCAGGCTGTTCGGGAACCTGATTTCCGTCAGACTGGAGCAGTCAGAAAAAGCAGATTCTCCGATCGAAGTCAGGCTGTCGGGGAGCTTGATTTCTGTCAGGTTGGAGCAGCCTTTAAAAGCATACTCTCCAATAAAAGTGAGGCTATCCGGAAAATCAAGTTTTGCCAGACTGGAACAGTTTTCAAATGTGTTATTACTAATGGAAGTAAGACTGTTGGAGAATTTAATTTCCTTCAGACTGGAACAACCAGAAAACGTATTAGTTCCAATAGAAGACAGGTTATCAGGCAGCTTGATTTCCATCAGACTGGAACAGCCCAAAAAAGCAAAGTCTCCAATCGAAGTCAGGTTGTCAGGTAGCTTGATTTCCATCAGACTGGAGCAATAGTAAAAAACACCATCTTCGATCGAAGTCAGGTTGTCAGGTAGCTTGATTTCTGTCAAACTAGAGCAATCCTTAAAAGCGTCTTCTCCAATCGAAGTCAGGCTGTTGGGGAGTCTGATTTCTGTCAAGCTGGAGCATTTCCCAAAAGCCAATTCTCCGATCGAAGTCAGGCTGTTGGGGAGTTTGATTTCTGTTAGACTGGAGCAGCCATAAAAAGCAAAGTTTCCAATGGAAGTCAGACTGTCGGGAAGACTTATTTCTGTTAACTGAGAGCAGCCCTCAAAGAAATCTTGTCCAATAGATGTTATCTTATCAGAGACAATCACTTTGATGATACTACTAGCATTATGAAAAGGAGAGTCATAATAATGATTATCACGATAACCATTATCATAATTATTATAATAATTACGAGTTCCTCCCTCTCCATAAATATAAAGAAGGCCATTTTCATATAATTCCCATTTTACATTATCTCCGCATTTTCCTTTAGAAACGACTTTTGAGGATCCCGGTGTCTCCTTCTCCGATTCTGGTGTTTCCTTCTTCTTAACCGTCACGGTCATCGTCGCGGTAAAGCCCCCGTCCTCCGTCCGAGCGGTAATTACCGTTGTTCCGGGGCTCTTGGCAGTGGCAAATCCGCCTTTCTCCGGGGCAACGGCAACGGAAGGATTCGAGCTGGTGTAAGTGACGTTTTTGTTAGCAGCGTTTTCCGGAATGACTTCCGCGCTCACAGGAAAGAGATCACCCTCATACAGAGTCAGTTTGGAAGAGGCAAAGCGCACTCCTGTAACTGGCACGGGAGCCGTAATGTTAAAATTACCGTAAAGCTTTTCATAGGCTTCGGCATACACATTGATTGTCTTCAGCATCTGCTGCCTGTTTGACGTCTGCGAATCGATCCTGGAAAGCAGTTCCTTGGCCGTGCGGATGTTGTCACGGTAAAACAGATTATTGATAAGATCTGAGAACACGCCTCCGTCCAGATAATCTTCCAGCCATGTTCTGGCGTAGGTGTTTCCGAAAATCTGGAACTGCGCGTAAGCCTGGAAGCAGGCCATGAATTTCTGTCCGTTTTGGGAGGTTTTGCTGCGGGAAAAAGCGGAAGCGATGTTTGCCATTCCCTTTTTCATATAGTTGTCAACGGTGTAAAGCAGGGCGAGCTTTAAGTTGTTGGAAGCCGTATTCGTGCTGTCGAAACAGACATCCAGTCCGGCTATCCCAACGTCTATCAGAGCCAGTTCCGGGACAAGGTCCACAAGATCTTCCCAGAGCATTCCACAGTACATTTTCCACTGGATTTTCAGCGACTGGTCTGCAGCATATTTTGTGCCGCCGCTTTGCAGAATTTTGATTATGTCGTTTACGGCCTCCGCGAAATCACGGTTGGAAGAACCGCAGGCATTTTTCGCTGCTTTCAGCAGCGCAATTCGCTCTTCCCTTGCCTTCTGCAGTGCGAGACATTGGGCGGTCATCTGGACCAGTTCGTCCGTAGTCTCTGCTGAAAACTGTACAAGTGAGATTGCATTGTTGATCCCCTTTATTACTTCAGCTTTGGATAAGAGGGAACATGCTTTTTCTATTGGTATCTTGAATACGTAATCTTCAATGTCTTTTTCCAGTTCATCGGCAAGAAGAGCATACATCTTTGTACTGAGTTCCATTTCATTGTTGGACAGTTCCGCAGAGGCGTTCCCTTCCTCCGCTTCATAAGTCAGATAATTCATGAGGATCACTTCATAAATATACTTTTTGTTGTTGGCGAACAGACTCCGGTATTCGCTGTTAAAGAACGCACTCCATGCTGTGCTGAGAATTGCCAGAGATTTGTCCTCCAGCACATATCCGCCCAATTCCCGGTACACAGGATCCTGGAAGCTCGTGAATAAAGAATAAAGCGGTGTCTGTTCCCCCATAAAGCCGTCGATCATGGTATTCGCCATCCAGATATCATAATCCGGAAGATCCGCGGCAGAGGAAGAGACGGGAGCGGGTGCATAGTCCTCCAGTTCCAGACTGTCGGTGGAGAGCTCTTCTTCCTCAATGGTGAGCTCGGAGGTCAGATCGGTTTCCTCTTCCGGATTTGTGGAAATGCTTTCGTCAGACGATTCCTGGCCGTACGTTTCCTCGTCATATAGAGTTCCTTCCTCGCTGCCGCTGCCGGAGTCTTCCAGGTCGATGATGATTTCCTCTTCTGCGTCAGCATCTGTGCCGGATACCGGAGCAGTTTCCTGGACTGCGGAATCCATGACGGCTTCCGGAAGGATACCGGCGGCGGTCCCTGAAGGATCTGCTGCTGTGTTCGGCTCGGAGGCGAGGAGGGATTCCTGCGTATCCAGATCCGCAATAATTTCCTCGGAAATGCTGGATTCCGCGGTGCAGGAGACGACCGCCTGAGATGCCAGAACAAGAGCCAGGATCATACCTGCAATGAGTTTTCTCTTCTTCATTAGATAGTTTCTCCTTTGCGTATATTAATGATGGTTTTGATGCCGCAGGCGGTATCCTGTATTTCCGGATCAGGAAAGTCTGCAGGCAATCTATATAGTCCGATTATATTTTCCAGACTTGCACTGTGTCAACATAATTCTCGGCGGTAAACGCTCAGCTGGATAATCCCCAGAAGTGATTGACGCGCTGAAAGGAAATGGAGTAATATTAAACAGAAGAAGCTGCTCGCTTCTGCAGGTGATGATTGACAAGTCTGTATCAGTGATGGGAGCTGATTTCCCATTTAATCTGTGTTCTGTGGGGATTCCCGCACGAAAAGGAGGATGAGGACAGAATGGCGAAAGTGAACCTTCCGTATGGGATTGATGATTTTGCGAAAGTGCGGTCCGCCGGCTGTTATTACGTTGATAAGACCGGTTTTATCAGGGAGCTGCTGAGTGAGACCTTTGCCGTAAATCTGATCACCCGGCCCCGCCGTTTCGGGAAAACGCTCACGATGAGCATGCTTGCGGAGTTTTTCGGTATCCGAAAGGAGAGCGGCGGTCTTTTTGAAGGACTTGAGATTGCGGAAGATGCTGCTTTCTGTTCGGCCTGGATGAATCAGTGGCCGGTACTGTTCCTCACGCTGAAGGATGTAGACGGAAGGCAGTTTCAGACAGCTTATGCAATGCTGCAGAAGACTGTCTCAAAGCTTTGTATTGAGCATGCGTATCTCGCGGAAAGTCCGGGGCCGGATGATACGGACAAAACGGTTTTTCTGCGCTTAAAGGCACGGGAGGCGGATCTTACGGACGTGCAGTGCGCGCTGGATACGCTGCTTCGCATGATGAAGGCGCATTATGGAAAAGATGTGATCCTGCTTGTCGACGAGTATGACGTCCCGCTTGCCAGGGCCAGCGATCATGGCTATTATGAGGATATGCTGGAAGTGATGCGCAGCTTTCTCGGTATGGCGTGGAAGTCCAATCCGTCCCTGAAATTTGCTGTGATAACCGGGTGCCTGCGAATCGCGAAGGAGAGCATTTTTACGGGCGCGAATAATTTTCTTTCCAACTCAGTTTCAGACAGAAAGTATCAGAGGTATTTCGGATTCAGGGAGTCGGAAGTAAGTGCGCTGCTGCAGGCCGCCGGGCTGCAGGATGCCCTGCCTGAGATGAAGCGGTGGTATGACGGCTATGTCTTCGGTGCGGAAGAAATCTATTGTCCCTGGGATGTAATCAACTATGTCCGGACATTGCTGACTGACAGAAAAGCACGGCCGGGCAATTACTGGCTGGATACAAGCCATAATCAGATTATCCGGCGTTTTATCGAACATCCGCACAGCAATGTCAACGCCAGGTTTGAGACGCTGCTGGCGGGGGGAGTGATTCAGGAACCGATCCGTGAAGATCTGACCTATGATATCGCCCATTCTACGGAGAGCAATCTGTGGAGTATCCTGTATCTGACTGGATATCTGACACAGGTTCCGCCGGAAAAACTTCCGGAGGGAATGAATCTCGCGGAAGGAAATACGGCGCTGCGCATTCCCAACGAAGAAGTAAAGTCTGTGTTTGGAGACACGGTAAAGAAATGGTTTGAGGAAAAGATTTCCGCAAAGGACCGCAGCGGACTGTTCCGGGCATGGTGGAGCGGAAAAGCCGAAAAACTGACGCAGGACGTCACGGATCTCCTTTTTGGAACGATCAGTTATTTCGATTACAGGGAAGATTTCTATCATGCGTTTGTGGCGGGACTGTTTTCCGGCGCGGGCTACGATGTGCGGACAAATTCCGAACAGGGGACCGGCCGGGCGGACATTGTGGTGAAGGAGCCGGAGCGCAGGCGCGCGATTGTGATTGAGGCCAAATGGCCCGGCAGGGATGGTTCCGATCTTGAAAAGGAATGCGCCGCGGCGCTGGAACAGATTGAGAAGAAACAGTATAAGAGAAATCTTCAGTTGGAAGGTTATACGGCCATCCTCTGCTACGGGGCGGCGTTTTCGGGAAAAACATGCCTGATCAGGCTGGCGGAAGAAGAAACATGCATGCCGGCATGAAAGTTAAAAAATTATTTACAGGATTATTTTGATACTATTTGTTTACTATATGAAAATGGTATGATAAAATAAAGCAGGATGTCTGGCAAAAAACTGAGGAAAGAGGTGTGAGTATTATATGAACAGGAAAAAAAGAGGGGAAAAGATTGCGGATAAAATACGGGGAAGTCTGGTCGGCGGAGCGGCCGGCGACGCGCTGGGATATCCGGTGGAGTTCCTTTCCTACCGCAGAATCATAACGCAGTACGGTGAGAAAGGACTCACACAGTATCTAAAGGACTTCAACGAAAGGATGGCGGTGGTCTCGGACGACACGCAGATGACATTGTTCACAGCGGAGGGAATCCTGAAAGGCTGCTGCGCGGCGGATGAGATAACGGAAGACGGCGTCATTGCGGGCATTTACGAGGCTTATCGGGACTGGTATATCACACAGACATCCTGGGAGCGTCTTGACGAGGCCGGTTCCATGAACTCCTGGCTGATGGATACTCCGGAACTTCATGCCAGAAGAGCCCCCGGCAATACCTGCATGAGCGCGCTGGGCTCCGGCAGGATGGGCACGCTGGAGAAAACGCTGAACAACAGCAAAGGCTGCGGAGGAGTCATGCGCGTCGCGCCGGTCGGGCTGTACTTTGCGCCGGGAGAAGTGTTTGACCGGGAACAGATCAGCAGGATCGGGGCGAAAGCCGCTGTAATCACGCACGGCCATCCGCTCGGCTATATCCCGGCAGCAGTGATGGCGAGTATTGTGAACGGGGCGGTATACGGCAGAGAACAGGAAGGCGGCACACTGGAAGATATTGTGAATGACGCGCTGTGTACGGCGGCGGCAGTTTTTAAGGGGGATCCTTATATGAATCAGTTCCGGGAACTGATCCGCCGCGCGGTGGATTACGCGAAGAATGACCGTTCCGACATCGAAAATATCAGCGCACTCGGCGAAGGCTGGGTGGGAGACGAGGCGCTGGCCATCGCTGTATACTGCTGTCTGCGCCACAGCGATGACTTTTCCGCGTGTCTGATCGCCTCCGTCAACCACAGCGGCGACAGTGATTCCACGGGGGCTGTCGCCGGAAATATCCTGGGGGCGTGGCTGGGATACGAAGCGATTGAGAATAAGTGGAAGAAGGATCTGGAGATGCGCAGGCTGCTCGTCGAGATGGCTGACAACCTGAGCGGACTTGCGCTGAGGCCGGAATACCTGAACGCCTGACTTTCAGCGGAGAATGAGAGGATTCTCCTGATTCTCTGTGAAATACCTTTTAAAAACGGTTCGAGATTTGACATTTCTTCTTAATTCGTATATAGTAAGGACAGCTTGTTAATCGGATCAGAAAGCAGTCTGATCAGGAATCAGCGCAGAGAGGGAATGAATTTTGAAAAAAAGAGAAATGATCTGCGCGCTGTGCCTGTCGGCAGTCCTGTCCGTGACGGGGGTGTCCGCGGTACGCGCGGCGGAAATAACAGAAGAGAGTATTCAGGCTGTGACGGCGGACAGCGCCGGGGAGCTGACGCAGGAAATCATGACGGCGGACAGTTCCTCCGCGGGTCCTGACAGCGCTCAGGGAGAGCCGGTATCTTCGGGAAATGACAGTTTTATTATCGAGGAACCAGGTTCTGCCCAGGAAGAGACGTCCGGGTCGGAAGAAGATGCTTCGCCGGTTGGGGACGTGCAGGAACAGGCGGATTTTACGCTGGATCTGGTGATCGAGGAGCAGACCGTGGTGGAGGATCCCGGCATGGTGGACAGCCGGAAGATAGAGGAGGGAGTCGAGGCCCTGGCCAAGGCGCAGGAGGATTCCCTGATCCCGCGGCTGTTCCGCTCCAATGTTGTTTACAACATTCCGGAAGTGATGAATACGGTGTATTCCTGGCTGAGAAACGACATGGGATTCAATCACGCCGCCGCGTGCGGGGTTCTGGCGAATATTCAGTACGAGTCGGGAGCGAACCCGGGAGCTGTCGGAGACGGCGGGACCAGCTACGGACTCTGCCAGTGGCACAACAGCCGCTGCAGAAGTCTGATCGGCTACTGTGTCAGCCGCGACATGGCGTTTACTTCCGTTGAGGGGCAGCTGGCCTATCTGAACCATGAACTGTCGGGCGGCTTCCAGGGAGTGCGCAATTATCTTTACAACGTCCCGGATACGGCGCAGGGCGCGTATGACGCGGCGTCCGTCTGGTGCCGGCATTTTGAGATGCCGCTGAACACGGCGCTGGAAGCGCTGAAGCGGGGAGAGTTTGCGGCGAACGTGCTTTTCTGGAAGGATTTCTCTGCCCTGACGCAGGAAGACCTGGACGCGATGGAGGAGACAGCGGACACGGAGAACACGCTGCTCATGCCGGAGGGCCAGATGGACGGACTGCAGGTGGCTTATACGTCGGTTCTGTCCTCCGCGGTAGAGGAAAGCGGGGCGCAGCTGATTCAGGATGTGAAGGAATGCTGTGGTTTTGTGGACAACGTAGTGCAGACCGGGAAAGAAGTCTGTTCCTATCTGGGGGATAAGTTCCATGTGCCGGAAGAGACGGTCGAGGCGGGACTGAAGGATCTTGTGACCGGCGGGTACAGCCGCTATGAGCAGATGCAGTCCGAATGACAGCAGGAACAGGAGCGGTTTTGAATGACGGCAGAGGCGGCTGCTTTCGGGCGGCTGCCTTTTACGTCTATGCGCAGGCCTAGGCATGGAAACCAGCTGCTGACGCAGGCCCGCATATGGAGATCAGCTGCTGATGCAGCAGGGGAGGCGTGTTTTGGCACGTCTTCCTGCGGAGGAGAATTTTGAGGAAAGGCGTGTCCGGTACCGGCGGGGTGGAGAGGTGCGAAGAGCGCGGGGAGGATATAAAATGAATCGGTTTCCTGTGAGGATCTATGCCGCGGATGTAAATCCTCTGAGAGATGAGGCTTTGTTTTCGGCGGCGTATGAAAAGGTGACAGAGGAAAGACGGAAAAAGACGGACCGGATACACGCCGAAGGGGGCAAAAGGCTGTCTCTTGGCGTGGAGCTTTTGCTGCTGCACGGGCTTTCGGAACTGGGCGCGGGTGATGTCCGGTTCCGTTACGGGGAGAACGGCAAGCCTTATCTGGACGGAGCGGAGGAGCTGTATTTTAACCTTTCCCATTCCGGGGAGACGGCGGTATGCGCCATAGCGCCCTGCGAGGTGGGATGCGATGTGGAAAGGATCCGGACGCGTGAGCTGGCCGTGGCGCGGAGATTTTTTACTCCGGAGGAGTACGAGGCGGTTGTTTCGGCCGGAGACGACGAGGCGCGGCGGAAGATGTTCTGCCGCTTCTGGACGCTGAAGGAAAGCTTTCTGAAGGTCACAGGACGAGGGCTGCAGCTGGGGCTGGACAGCTTTCGGATTATTCCGGAAAAGGGAAAAATATCCGTGATCCAGAGCGTGGATCAGAGAACGTATTATTTCCGGGAATATGAGACGGCAGAGGGATACTGCTGCGCGGTCTGCGCGGTTCAGGATGACTTTGAGCCGCAGGTGCGCCGGACGGATCTGCGCGGGATACTGGGAAGCGAACTGTGATTTTTGCGGCCGCTGCCGGCATGTCCGCCATCCGCGGGACGGATTTGCGTTTTATAACCGGAAACCGCGGCGCAAACGCGGTGATTCGTTTCGGGAAAACAGGCTTGAAAAATTTCCGGAATCGTGTATACTGTTCTATATGCAGGCATGGTGTTACTGTTTATACGTCAGTACGGCGCCGCCCATGCGAATGTAAAAATCGGTTGAAGGAGAGGTACACATATGAGTCAGGCGAAAGTTGACCGTTATAAAGAAGAAAAGCGCAACCGCGCGAAGCTTATTAAAAAGGAAAAAAGAGAATGGATGTTCACGAAGATCGGATTGGCGGCGATCGCAGTTATCATAATCGGCTGGGTGGGGATGTCGATCTACACCAGCGTCAGGCAGTCGGATGAAAATACGGAAGTTCTTGAAACGTACACGCTGGATACATCGGCTCTGGATGAGTATATCAGCGGACTTAGCGCGGAGTGATCCAAAGGGACAGGATCCCGTGTTTCGCGCGGACGTTTGTAATGATCTGTAAAAAGAGGTACCGCGGTGATGTAAACCGCAGTACCTCTTTTGATGCACAGGCCCGCATAAGGAAATCAGCTGCTGACGCAGCATGCGGGCCGCGCAGGCGAGCAGGAGGAAAAACCGCCTCCTACTCGATCACAGGCCCGCATAAGGAAATCAGCTGCTGGCGCAGCACACGGGCCGCGCGGGCGAGCAGGAGGAAAAACCGCTTCCTACTCGATTACAGGCCCGCATAAGGAAATCAGCAGCTGGCGCAGCAGTATTATTTCTCTGCCTCTGCCATCTTCATAGCCCGGACCTTCAGCGGAAGGCCGAACAGCGTGATAAAGCCGCTCGCGTCGTGGTGATCGTAGAGCTCACCGGTTGTAAAGCTTGCAAGAGACTCACTGTACAGGCTGTACGGTGAAGTCGTACCGGCCTTGATGATGTTGCCTTTGTAGAGCTTGAATTTCACTTCGCCGGTCACGTATTTCTGCGTGGATTCCACGAATGCCTGGATCGCCTCGCGCAGCGGAGTGAACCATTTTCCTTCATAGACCGTCTGGGCAAACTGGCTTCCCAGTCTCTTTTTCATTTCCATCGTCTCGCGGTCAAGCACAAGCTCCTCAAGCTGATCGTGGGCTTCCATCAGGATCGTTCCGCCAGGAGTCTCATAGACGCCGCGGGACTTCATGCCGACGACGCGGTTCTCGACGATGTCCACGATGCCGATGCCGTGTTTCCCGCCGAGCGCGTTCAGCTCTGTGATGATCTCGGACACTTTCATCGCTTTGCCGTTCAGAGATTTCGGAACGCCCGCCTCGAATGTCATGGTTACGTATTCCGGCTCGTCCGGAGCTTTCTCCGGCGTGACGCCAAGTACCAGAAGGTGCTCGTAGTTCGGCTCGTTTGCGGGATCCTCGAGCTCAAGTCCCTCATGGCTGATGTGCCACAGGTTTCTGTCGCGGCTGTAGCTGGAATCGGAAGAGAACGGAAGGTTGATGCCATGCTGACGGCAGTACTCAATCTCATCCTCGCGGGACTGCATGGTCCATACGTCCGTCATCCTCCACGGCGCGATGATCTTCAGGTCGGGAGCGAGAGCCTTGATGCCAAGCTCGAAGCGGATCTGGTCATTTCCCTTGCCGGTAGCGCCGTGGCAGATTGCGGATGCGTTCTCCTTGCGCGCGATCTCCACGAGCTTCTTCGCGATCGCCGGACGTGCCATGGAGGTTCCGAGCAGATATTTGTGTTCGTAGACAGAGCCGGCTTTCACGCACGGCATGATGTACTCATCGCAGAACTCGTCCACGATATCTTCGATATATAATTTGGAAGCTCCGGACAGTTTCGCTCTCTCTTCGAGGCCGTCAAGCTCGTTTCCCTGGCCGCAGTTGATGCAGCAGCAGATGACTTCGTAGTCGAAATGCTCTTTGAGCCACGGGATGATGGCGGTCGTGTCAAGTCCGCCGGAGTACGCGAGAACTACTTTTTCTTTCATAATGAATTTCCTCCTCAAAATTATGGTGTATGGAATAATATTTCTTACAGAAAGCCAGCTGGCGCGGACGAAACGCTGGAGCCTTTCTCCCCGCCGATAAGCCATACTATAACGCAAGCATCATAAATATGCAAGCAGAAATTTAAAATTTGTCAGTATTGCCAAATTGTACAGAATAATATACAATGTATACGTATAAATATACATCAAAAAACTCTTTACATCCGCAATTTGTTGGTATATGATAGGAAATGATTTTCTGAATGAAACAAATTTAGCCTGCAGTTTCGGGGAGGAATGAGAAATCATGATAAAAGCAGGGATTATTGGTTCCACAGGATATGCGGGCGCAGAGCTTGTCAGGCTGCTGCTCGGACACAGGGAAACGGAAATTGTCTGGTACGGTTCCAGAAGTTATGTGGATCAGAGATACGCCTCGGTCTATCAGAATATGTTTCAGATCGTGGACGCGTCGTGCATGGACGATAATATGGAAGAACTGGCGAAGCAGGCCGACGTGATCTTCACGGCGACGCCGCAGGGCTTCTGCGCTTCCATGATAAATGAGGGGATCCTGTCGCGGGCGAAGGTGATCGACCTGAGCGCGGATTTCCGAATCAAGGATGTAAGAATATACGAAGAATGGTACAAACTGGAGCACAAGTCGCCGCAGTATCTCGCGGAGGCGGTTTACGGGCTGTGCGAGCTCAACCGGGAAAAGATAAAGAGCGCGCGCCTGGTCGCGAATCCGGGCTGCTATCCGACCTGCAGCACGCTTTCGGTCTATCCGCTGCTCGCGGAAGGGCTGATCGATCCGGCGACGATCATCATCGACGCGAAGTCCGGCACATCCGGCGCGGGCCGCGGGGCGAAGGTTGATAATCTGTTCTGCGAGGTCAACGAGAATATCAAGGCCTACGGCGTCGCGAGCCACCGCCACACGCCGGAGATCGAGGAGCAGCTTGGCTATGCGGCGGGAGAACCCGTGGTGCTGAATTTTACGCCGCATCTGGTTCCGATGCAGCGGGGAATCCTGATCACGGCTTACGCATCACTGAAAAAAGAAGTGACCTATGAGGAAGTAAAGGCCGTATACGATAAATACTACGATAAGGAGCGCTTTGTCCGCGTGCTGGAGAAAGATGTCTGCCCGCAGACGAAGTGGGTGGAAGGCAGCAATTATGTGGATGTGAACTTCAAGATCGATCCGCGCACGAAACGCGTCATCATGATGGGCGCGATGGACAATCTCGTAAAAGGAGCGGCAGGACAGGCAGTGCAGAATATGAACCTTCTGTTTGGCCTGGAGGAATCGCTCGGTCTGCAGCAGGCGCCGATGTTCCCGTAGAGGGAGAACGTGTGCGCGGATTCTGCGAGATGACCGGGCAGGAATGGAAATAACGGGAATATTTGCGCGAAGATAAGGGGAGCGGGACCGTATCCGCACGGCCTGCTCATTCGGAGGAAGAGCTCCGTACAGAAAGAGGAGAACTATTATGAGAGAAATAACAGGAGGCGTGACCGCCGCGCAAGGATTTCAGGCGGCCGGGGTCGCGGCCGGCATCAAAAAAGAAGGAAAAGACATGGCGATGATCTACAGCCGGACTCCGTGTCAGGCGGCGGGCACTTTCACGACGAATATCGTGAAGGCCGCGCCCGTAAAGTGGGATCAGGCGGTAGTTGACAGCGGGGATACCGTGCACGCGGTCGTCGTGAACAGCGGCGTGGCGAACGCCTGCACTGGAGCGGAGGGCTACGGTTACTGCCGCGCGACGGCGGTGAAGGCGGCCGGTTTGTTCGGCATCCGCCCGGAGCAGGTGCTGGTGGCTTCGACCGGCGTGATCGGGCGGCAGATCCCGATCGACAGGATCGAGGCGGGGATCGAGAAGATGGTTCCGCTGCTCGCGCCGGATGAGCGCTCCGCGACGCTTGCGGCCGAGGCGATCATGACGACGGATACCGTGAAAAAGGAGATCGCGGTTGAGCTTGAGCTCGGAGGCGTCCCCGTGAAGATCGGGGGCATGTGCAAGGGTTCCGGCATGATTCATCCGAATATGTGCACGATGCTGAGCTTTGTGACGACGGACGCGGCGATCTCAAAGGAGATGCTTCAGAAGGCGCTCAGCGCGGATATCACGGATACTTATAATATGGTGTCGGTCGACGGCGACACCTCGACGAACGACACCTGTCTGCTGCTGGCGAACGGACTCGCGGGCAATCCCAGGATCACGGAGGAGAACGAGGATTACGCGGCCTTCGCAAAAGCGCTGAATTATGTAAATACGTATCTCGCGAAAAAAATGGCCGGGGACGGCGAAGGCGCGACCGCGCTGTTCGAGGTAAAGATCGTCGGGGCAGAGAGCAAGGAACAGGCCGTGACGCTCGCGAAATCCGTCGTGACGTCAAACCTCACGAAGGCGGCGATCTACGGGCACGACGCGAACTGGGGCCGTATTCTCTGCGCGATGGGCTATTCCGGCGCGCAGTTTGATCCGGAGAAAGTCGATCTGTATTTTGAGAGCGCGGCTGGGAAGCTGAAGATTATCGAGAACGGCGTTTCCACCGGATACAGCGAGGAATTCGCGACGAAGATCCTCTCGGAAAGCGAAGTGACGGCGATCGCGGATATCAAGATGGGGGAAGCCGGGGCGACCGCATGGGGATGCGACCTTACTTATGATTATGTGCGGATCAACGGAAGCTACCGTTCCTGAGAAGCAAAAGCGGCCGGGAACGGATGTTCCGTCAGCTGCCGCGGGGAGCGGCCTTCATTTATAGAAGAAAGAGTGTGGATGAGAATGGAACAGAAAATGGAAATGTGGCTGCAGAAGGCCAACGTGCTGATCGAGGCGCTGCCCTATATCCAGAGATTTCACGGGAAGACGATCGTCGTAAAATACGGCGGCAGCGCGATGGTCGATCATGAACTGAAAAAGAGCGTGATCCGCGACGTGGCCCTGCTGAAGCTGGTCGGATTCCGTCCGATCATCGTGCATGGGGGCGGCAAGGAGATCACGAAGTGGGTGAACAAAGTCGGTCTGGAGACAAATTTTGTCAACGGCCTGCGCGTGACGGACAAGCCGACGATGGAAGTCGCCGAGATGGTGCTGAACAAGATCAACAAGGGGCTTGTCTCGATGATGGAGAAGACCGGCCTGAAAGCGGTCGGCATCAGCGGCAAGGACGGCACGATTCTGCGCGTGGATAAAAAGCTGTCCGGCGGCCGCGACATCGGCTATGTGGGGGAGATAAAAGAAGTGAACACGCAGCTGCTCAACACGCTGCTTGACAATGATTTTATCCCGGTCATCTGTCCGATCGGCTCCGACGACAATTATCATTCGTTTAATATCAACGCGGACGACGCGGCCTGCGCGATCGCGACCGCCGTGAAAGCCTCGAAGCTGGCGTTCCTCACGGATATCGAGGGCGTTTACCGGGATCCTCTGGACAAGACCTCCCTGATCAGCGAGCTGACGATTCCGGAGGCGGAAGAATTCCTGCAGAGCGGAAACGTCGGAGGCGGCATGCTTCCGAAACTGCAGAACTGTATCGACGCGATACGTGCCGGCGTCTCTCGGGTACATATCCTGGACGGGCGGATCGAGCACTGCCTGCTGCTTGAGTTCTTTACGGACAAAGGAATCGGGACAGCGATCATCGGGGAAAATGAGGAGCGGTACTACACAGGAAAATAACTTTTGCGCAAAGCGGGGGAATCAGCATGAACAGCAAGCAATATATGGAACTGGCGGAGCAGACGGTTCTGCATACGTACAACCGCTTCCCGGTCGTATTCGAGAAGGGCAGCGGCGTGTATCTTGAGGATGTGGACGGAAAGAAATATCTTGATTTCGGCGCGGGAATCGCGGTGTTCGCGCTTGGCTACGGAAACAAAAAATACAATGACGCGCTGAAAAATCAGATCGACAAGCTGATCCATACCTCAAACCTTTTTTACAATACGACGATGCCGGAAGCGGCCGCGAAGATCGTAAAGGCGAGCGGGATGGACAAAGTGTTTTTCACGAACAGCGGCACGGAAGCGATCGAGGGCGCGATCAAAGCGGCGCGCAAGTACGCGTATCTGCGCGACGGGAAAGCGGATCATGAGATCATCGCGATGAACCACTCGTTTCACGGGCGCAGCATCGGCGCGCTGTCCGTCACGGGGAATCCGCATTATCAGGAGGCGTTCAGGCCGCTGATGGGCGGCGTGAAATTCGCCGATTTCAATGATCTGGAAAGTGTGAAGGCCCAGGTCACGGACAAGACCTGCGCGATTATCCTTGAGCCGGTTCAGGGCGAGGGCGGAATCTACCCGGCGGAGCCGGAGTTCCTGCAGGGCGTAAAGAAAATCTGCGAAGAGAAGGATATCCTTCTGATCCTGGACGAGATCCAGTGCGGCATGGGACGCACCGGAAGCTGGTTTGCGTGGCAGCAGTACGGCGTGGAGCCGGATATCATGACCTGCGCGAAAGCGCTCGGCTGCGGCGTTCCGGTCGGCGCGTTCGTTCTGAATAAGAAAACAGCCGGATCTTCTCTTACAGCGGGCGACCACGGAACCACTTACGGAGGCAATCCGTTCGCGTGCGCCGCGGTTTCGGCGGTCTTTGATCTGTTTGAGTCCGGGAAAGTGATCGAGAATGTAAACAGGGTGGCTCCCTATCTTGAGAAAAAGCTGGACGAGCTGATCGTGAAGCATGACTGTCTGACGGCGCGCCGCGGAAAAGGACTGATGCAGGGCGTTGTGGTCAGCGGACGTCCGGTCGGGGAGATTGTTTCCCGGGCGCTTGAGAACGGACTGGTCGTCCTGAGCGCCGGAAGCGACGTTCTGCGCTTTGTGCCACCGCTTGTCATAACGGAGGCGGATGTCGATGAGATGACAAAGCGGCTGGAGCGCTCTTTGTAAATACGGCGGCCTGTTTCTGGTTCTGTAATTTTTGGCCGTATGTTTTCTTCCTTTTGGCATATACTTTTAATAGTCCGCGGTCCTTTGCGCGGAACGCGGAACTGTATGCGGAAAGGGGAACACATTATGTTTGGAATACTGATTGCTTTACTGTCCGGCGCTCTGATGAGCGTGCAGGGCGTCTTTAATACGGAAGTGACGAAGCAGACGAGCCTTTGGGTATCGTCTGCTTTTGTACAGCTTACGGCGCTTCTGGTCTGTCTTGTCGTCTGGCTCGCGGCGGATCGGACGAGCTTTCTGGAACTTGCGGACGTGCAGCACAAATACATGCTGCTTGCCGGCGTGATCGGCGCGTTTATCACGGTAACCGTCGTCAAAAGCATGGACGCGCTGGGCCCCGCGAAAGCGGCGATGCTGATCGTGATCGCACAGCTGGGGATCGCGTGGGCGATCGAGCTTATGGGACTGTTTGGTGTGGAGAAGACTTCGTTTGAATGGAGAAAACTGCTCGGTATGCTGATCGCGATTGCCGGAATTGTGATATTCAAATGGGAAAAGTAAAAAAAATATTGCAAAAATTTTAATTTATCGTTACAATAAGAGTGTGTACAAGGGGAAACTATGCCTGCAGCGGCATGAATGTACATGAATTACAGGAGATATATAAAATACGGCAGAAAGAAACGGACGGAGTCTTCCGGGCTGACGGTGAGAAAGCTGTGGCGCCGTCTGATCTGTTTGGGTCTGCGCAGGTGTCTGATGTTGGCGCTGGCCGGGAACGTTTTTCTGGCGGGATGCTCCGCCGGCGGCGCGGAAGACTCTGGTCCCGCGTGGAGTTTCCAGGCGGCGGCCGGCCGGGAAGAAAGTTCTGAAAGCGAAGGACGGGAAGACGGAGCGTCCGCCGTGCGGCCTGACGACGCGGGCGCGCCGGGAGGACAGGATTCCGGCCTGTCGCAGAATTTGGGAGCGGAAGAAAATCAGGATTCCGGCCTGTCACAGGATCCGGGAGCGGAAGAAAATCAGGGCTCCGGCCTGTCGCAGAATCCGGGAGCAGGAAAAGACCGGAGTTCCGCTTCTTTGCAGAATTCAGAAGCAGAGGGAGATCAGGATTCCGGCCTGTCGCAGAATCCGGAGACGCCGGAAACAGAACCGGGATATGTCTATGTCTGCGGCGCGGTTGCCCGGCCGGGTGTCTATGAGATCGGAGAGGGCACGCGCGTTTTTGAGGTGATCGGACAGGCGGGAGGTCTGACCGACCAGGCTGACGCGGAATGGCTGAATCAGGCGGAGATCGTCCTCGACGGACAGAAGCTTCAGGTTTATACAAAGGAAGAAACGGCGGCGTTCCGGGAGGCAGGTCTGACGGCGCCGGAGGAAATGCCGGCGCAGAGAGCGGCGGCCGCGGGAGACAGCCGGGACGGGAACGCGTCCGATCCGGCCGGAGATACGAAAGTGAATATCAATACGGCGGACAAGGAACTGCTGATGACGCTTCCGGGTATCGGGGAATCCAAAGCGGAGGCGATCCTGAGCTATCGGCAGGAACACGGAAATTTCGGGTCGGTCAGCGAGATCTGCCAGGTTTCCGGGATCAAGGAAGCCGTATTTTCGAAGATAGAGGACAGGATTACAGTATAAAGGAGTTCATTATGGGAAAAAAGGTATTGGTTGTAGATGACGAGAAACTGATCGTAAAGGGTATTCGTTTCAGTCTGGAACAGGATGATATGGAAGTGGATTCCGCGTTCGACGGCGAGGAAGCCGTGCGCATGGCGAAGGAAAAAGCGTATGACATTATTCTGCTTGACCTGATGCTTCCCAAACTGGGCGGGCTCGAAGTATGTCAGCAGATCCGCGAATTTTCCGACGTGCCGATCGTGATGCTGACCGCGAAGGGCGACGATATGGATAAGATCCTGGGCCTGGAGTACGGCGCGGACGATTATATTACGAAACCGTTCAATATCCTTGAGGTCAAGGCGCGTCTGAAAGCGATCATCCGCCGGACTTCCCAGAAAACGGCCGCCGAGCCGCGCGGAAAGGTTGTCGACGTCGGAGATCTGACGCTTGACTGCGAGGGCAGGAGAGTGAGTGTCGCCGGCAGAGAGGTCAATCTGACCGCGAAGGAGTTCGATGTGCTGGAACTTCTCGTGTTCAATCCGAATAAGGTCTACAGCAGGGAGAATCTTCTGAATATTGTCTGGGGCTATGAGTATCCCGGCGACGTGCGGACCGTGGATGTGCATATCAGAAGACTGCGTGAAAAGATCGAGCAGAACCCGAGCGAGCCGAAGTATGTACATACGAAGTGGGGCGTAGGGTATTATTTTCAGCACTGAATCGAGTAGGAGGCGGTTCTCCCTCCTGCTCGCCGCGCGGCCCGCATGCTGCCTTAGCAGCTGATTTCCATATGCGGGCCTGCGCATATGAGAAGACACCTGGGTACAAAAAGCCACAATTCTGTCTGACCGGAGGGAGTTGCGGCATTTTTGTATCAGCAGAAAAAATAAACCATCTGCTGTGCAGCTGTGCGGTGAAAGGACGTAGACAATATGAGAGAGTTGGTTAGGCAGGGACTGATGGCTCTGTCAGAAGGAGAGTGGGGCGTCTCTTATCTTCTGCAGGAGGAGGCTCTCTTTAACCATCCGGTTAGAAAGCTGATGGAATCCGGCACGATTCCCTCTCTGCTGGAGTGCATGCAGATCGAGCATAATGGAAGGATCAAAGCGGACGTTGTGATCATAGGCAGGCTTATACGGAAGATCTGCTGCGGCATGAGCTGGGCAAGGTGATCGTCCTGTGTGAGGTGAAGACGGAGCAGAGAGAGAAGCAGGCGGATGCCTTTGCGGGAGGGCCGGCGCTTGTCTTTGTGAACCGCTGCGAAAATATAAAGCTGCTGCTTGGCGAGGCGATGTACGGGCTTCAGACGGAGCAGGAGGCAGGCGGGGGATCAGGCGGCAGGGGAGTCAGGGTCATTGCCGTTGCCTCGGCGATCGGAGGCTGCGGGAAGACGACGGTCGCCTTAAGCGTGGCGCGCGCCCTGGCGAGGGGCCGGAGAAAGGTCCTCTATCTCAATCTGGAGGAGATTCAGAGCTTTGGCTGTTTCCTGGACTGCAGGGAATATGTCTCCGGCGCGCCGTGCAGCGCGATGCGCCGGAATGAAGCAGGCCTTTATCAGCTGCTGAAGGAGGAGCTGCGCAGAGACGGGTTCTCGTATCTGCCCCCTCTGCCGTCCGCGCCGGAGGCGCTTCAGATCACAAGAGACGCATACCTGCGGATCGTCAGAGAGGCGCGGGGAAGCCGGGAGTATAATTTTGTATTTCTGGATCTTGGGATCGGATGCGGAAAGGAGAACGCCCCGTTCTGGCAGGAGAGCGACCAGATTCTTTTTCTCGTCCGGCAGGACCGCTGCTCGGCGGTGAAGACGGAGACACTGCTGAGGGACATCGACTTCCAGGACGACAAATATGTGGTAGTGTGCAATCACTATGACGAGGAGAAAGAGAACTGCCTGGGCGGCGGGAAAGGTCATATCCCGATCCATGTCTGCATCCGTGAGGAACAGGAGGGCGTCCTGCTCGATGGACGGGAGGTGGAGGAGCTCGCATGCTTGTGATCACCGGGGAAATCGCGGATACCGTCGGACAGGATCAGGCGACGCTGGTAGTAAATGATATCAAGATTCATATTCTGCGCGAGCAGATCACGGATCAGCAGGCGGTCAATACGGTGGTTGACGATGTGATCACCACGACAGAGCAGGCTGCGGCGCAGGCCGCAGAGGCTCAGGGCAAGGCGGCCCCGGCGAAGCTGGGAGAGGTCGAGCATGAGAAGCTGTACAATTTCGGCTACAAGTTCAGCCAGATGGGCTATAAATACAAGGACATGCAGCAGACTCTGGAGCGCGTTACGCACAATGTAACGCAGAGTACCGGGATCGACGACCCGATTACGGATACCTTCACGACAATCAATGACGACACGGGTCTCTCTATCGACAGTATTCTCCTGAATACGGACGATAACGTTCTGGGTGAGGACGCGATCATCAATGCCACCAATACAGTGGCGCTCGGCGATCATCCGGCGGAGCCGATCGAGGTTTATACGGGGGATGCCCGGCTGACAGAGTCCGGCAAAATCAAGGCGGACGGCTTTATCGGCGGTTCTAATGATATCGCGTATAAGGACGTGAACGGCGCATATGCTCTGATCGACCTGAACGGAAACCTCCTGACAGAGTCTGTCTATACGGACAATTTTGACGGGGAATATGGCTGGATCCGGGCTGTGCTGAATGACGGAAGCTATATGCAGGGCCTGCTTAGCGAGGACGGCTCGGTTGTGGTTCCGTTCCAGTACGATGTTGTGGAGGTGCTCGGTAAAAAATGGGCTGCCGCCGCGACACTGACTGAATCGTCTGAGGATGATTACGATTACTATGGTTTTTCCGGCGGTTATTTCCAGATTGCCGTTATGGAGCTGTATTATCTCGGGGAGAGTGGGGGAGTGCCTGTCGCCAGCCTGACGAGGGATCAGTATGCGCAGGCTGTGACGCTGGGGGACTATCTGAATATTCAGGACCGCAGCGGCGCTGTGACCACGTATGACCCGGCGTTCAACGCTCTGCGGACATCTGATTATATCAGCGATTTCGGTGAGTATGAGGATGACAGTGCGCTCAGTGCTCTGTTGTCTGAGCGCACAGGTTATTATGTCGGCGCTTTCCGGGGAAATTATGCGAGAGCCTCGGCTGATGGCAAATATGGCGTCATGGACCGCTATGGCAATCTCATTGTGCCGCTAGAGTTTGAAAATATCGCCAGTTCGTATTATGGCGACAGCTATGTCGGCGGAGGATATTTCGCGGCTGAGAGGAACGGATGTTTCCTCTATGTTGTGGCCGGCGGAGAGGTGACAGGAAATTACAGCTATCCGTTTAACGAGGTGAACAATTACGGAATGTCCGCGAGCTATAAGGCGGAGGACGGGAGCATCATCCTGCTTGCAGGAGACGGCAGGGAGACGAATCTGGGCACAGCCTATGATCGAGTGAACCCGATCAGAGAGTCAAAAGGAATGTTCTGGACAGGCGCCAGCGGCTCGGAATATGACCTGCTTGACTGGCACGGCAATGTGCTGCTGACCGGCAGCGACGGCTATTCTCTGTCAGAGAATGGAAATTATCTGATCGCTGAGAACGGATATACCTCATCGACGCTTTACCTGGTAAATGACGCGTCGCCGGTGAACATTTCAGAGAGTATCGGCGGAGCTGTCGAGCTCGAGGCCGCCTTTGAAGAGGGCGCTTCTCTGGAGGCATACACAGAGGATCCGCAGGTGGAGCCGATTGGAGAGACGGTGGGAACCCGCTTTGTGGCCGGCACATCGCTTCTCCTAGCCTCTGACGGTTCGGGCTATGCGCTTGTGGATGTGAGCGGGAAACAGCTGACGAACCCGGACTACACAAGCCAGTTTGCGTATCATGACGGCTGGCTGGTCGCGGAGCGCGAGGCAGAAGGCGGCTCTCTGTATGGAGTGCTCTCTCTGCGGGGAGTGGAGATCATTCCCTGTGAATATAACCATGTGGACGTTTTGAATGAGCACTGGGTGGCGGCCTACCATCTGGCGGATTCAGGGACAGAGGACGACTATGATTTCCAGGGCTTTTATTCCGACGCCAGGATTTATTATCAGATCGCTGACGCGGTGATTTACCATATCGGGGAGGAGGAGCTCACGTCTGTGACGCTGACCAGAGACCAGATTCTGGATATAGACGCGGAGGAGGACTATCTGAACATCAAAGACCGCACCACAGGAGCTGTCACCACGTATGACGCTTCCTTTACTGCGGTGGCGTCCGTGAATTCTGTTTCTGACTTCAGCGGCGTCTCCTCCAGGAGCGTCATGATCCGGAGCCTGCAGGACAGTACGGAATGGTCACTCTCTGACTACGATTTCCCGGACGGCTACACGAGAGTCTATGATAATTCGGGCGACTCGACGCAGTGGGGCGTTGTGGATATGAGAGGGAATCTTGTGGTTCCGGTTGAGTACGATGATGTGCTGACGAATTATAACAGGTCGAGCACCCACTTCTGGGCAAACGGTTATTTCGCGGTGAGCAGGGACGGAATGGTCGGCTTTGTGAACGGGAACGGCGAGGTGACCTGCGAGCTGAAGTATCCGAAGGACAGCTTCATCTGTTGGGGCATGGCCGGAAGACTCCAGAATGAGGACGGCACGCTCACGCTGGTGGCAGCGGACGGAACAGAAACTCCGGGGTTTGAGCATCTGTCGGGATATGCAAACGGAAAGTTCTGGAGGGCGGAGAAGGACAACGAGTATATTCTGGTTGACTGGCATGGGAATGTAGTGTTTGAGAAATGTTATAGCGCCGATGTGTCGGAGGATGAGAAGTTCCTTATCGTTCAGAAGGACTATGACGAACCCTATGAGCTGTACGCAGTCGACGGCGCGACCGTGGAGGAAGCGGTCGGAGCAGGCAGTGCCGGGGAACCCGCGGGACAGGAGGATGTCGGAGCGGATGAGAAGACGTCCGCAGAGGCGGAGGCCGGGACAGACGCAGGAGCCCCTGCAAAGCCTGGACCGGATGACGGCGCGCCCGCGGATTCCGGACAGGAGACGAAAGGAACGGCTGAGCAGACCGAGACAGAGCAGGAGAAGGCGTCAGAGGACGGAACCGCGAATGCAGGCGCTGACGCCGCGCAGTCCGATCCGGCAGAGAACGGAGACGGAGCGCAGACAGATGCGCAGGCCGGCGCAAAGGAGACCAGCAGTGCGGCGGAGGGGATTCTGACCGCAGCGCTTCAGCTTGTCACGACGGACATGACGGCCAACCGAGACAGTATTCTCGTTCTTCTGCAGCAGGCGGCTGCGCTTCTGGAGACGGAGAATCCGGACGCTGCCGCTGTCCTGAACAGTGCGGTCACTCTGCTGCAGTCCGGCACGGAGGACGCAAATTCAGTTTCCACACTGATCGGAACGGTTCAGGGAATGCTGTGATTCTAGTTAAAGAAGAAGCCAGTGCTTACGCGGATTTTAAGAAAATCTGTTCGGAACTGACGACGATCTGAAAATATATTTCACATTACACATGAAATAATTATTTTGATAATTAAAAAATCTTACTGATTTTTCGCAGGTAATAGCAAGTGGAACTAATGGTATTTCCATCTGAAGGCTGCAGGAAAAGTCAGTGAGATTTTTTATTTCCGCGGGCAATGAGCCAGACGGCATGTTTCCATGCAGCATTGATAAAATGAAAGAACATTTGTTCTGACCATTGAAAACAAATGGAGTATAGGTTATAATTAGGCCATAACTAACAGGTGGTGATACAGAATATAATGTTAGAAAAGATAATTGAAAGAACAAATCAGTATATTGACAGTATGCCTAAAAAAGAACGTAAAATATATGGACAGTTTTTTACCAGTATGGAAACGGCCAGGTATATGGCAAATCTGTTTGAGATTCCTCATCAGAAAAGATTAACGATTTTGGACGCAGGGGCGGGCTCAGGAATTCTTTCATGTGCATTGGCTGAAAGGCTGGATTCTATAGAAGAAATCGAAGAGATCGAGATTACATGCTATGAGACAGATGAGAATGTTCTTTCTCTTTTAAGGGAAAATTTGTCCTATATGCAGACCTGTTCCCGCAAGAAAATCAGCAGCATCATTTTAACAGAAAATTATATTACAAGTCAGTATCTGGATTTTAATCATATGTTAGGGGGAAACCGGGATCCGAAGAAATACGATCTGGTTATTGGAAATCCGCCATATATGAAAATACCAAAGGATGCCCCGGAAGCAATTGCCATGCCGGAAGTATGTTATGGAGCCCCTAATCTTTATTTCATTTTTGCCGCAATGGGATTGTTTAATTTGAAAGAAGACAGAGAACTGGTATATATCATACCAAGGTCGTGGACGTCAGGAGCATATTTCAAACGTTTCAGAAGCTATTTTTTATCAGAAGGAAAGCTGATGCACATACATTTGTTTGGAAGCAGAAATAAGGTTTTTGATAAGGAAGATGTATTGCAGGAAACGATAATAGTTAAGGTAAAGAAAACGAATATAAAACCGGAATCGGTTACGATAACTTCAACAAATTCAAACAAAGACTTCAGCGAATGCTCATTGCTTGAAGTACCATATGATCTGGTTGTGGCTGGAGAGGATTTTTATGTATATCTGGTGACGAATAAGGATGAAATGGATGTTCTTAATAAATTACATAAATGGAAAAACACACTTCCGGATATTGGATTAAGAATGAAGACAGGTCTTACGGTAGACTTCAGAAACTGGGATATTCTCAGAAATGAAGAAGAAGAAGGAGCAATCCCTCTGTTTTATTCTCAGCATATTAAGGAAGGAAAGGTACATTTTCCAATACAAAAAGAACATGAATATATGGTGACAGAGCAAAAGGGATTGATGCAGGATAACCGCAATTATTTATTTGTGAAACGATTTACCGCGAAAGAAGAGCCGCGCAGGCTTCAGTGTGGTGTATATCTGGCAAAGAATTTTCCTCAATATACAAAAATCAGCACGCAGAATAAAATTAATTTTATTGATGGATTGTCAGAAGAAATGTCGGAATGTCTGGTATATGGATTATTTGTTTTGTTTAATTCTTCGTTATATGATAAATATTATCGTATATTGAATGGCTCGACACAGGTTAATTCAACAGAAATTAATTCGATGCCGGTTCCGGATCTGGATGTTATACAGGAAATGGGAAGGAAAGTTATGAAAAGTAAAGATATGTCGGAAGAAAATTGTAATATAATTCTGGAGGAGTATTGTGTCTAAGATCGATGAGGCAAGAGAGATTTTGAATTATATTGGAATGCCAAAAGCCCAGCAGGCGGATTTATGCTGTTATACTCTGTTGGCAATGGCGGGAATTAAGCCTGACATGAGATGGAGTCAGGCAACGAATGAATGGATTCGCATCCACGAGATTATTCAATTTGTGAATACATATTATGGAATTACTTACGCTGAAAACAGTCGGGAAACCTTTCGGAAACAGGCGCTGCACCGTTTTAGAACAGCAGCCGTTGCAGAGGATAACGGGAAAGCAACGAACAGCCCAAATTACAGATACAGGTTGACCGATGAAACATTGGCAATGATAAAATGTTTTCAAAGCGCGGGATGGAATACAGTGGTTTCACGATATATGAAATATCATGACAGGCTGGCAGACATTTATGCTTCCAAAAAGAAAATGACAATGATGCCTGTAAAAATAAACGGAGCAGATTATAAGTTTTCTACAGGGAAACATAATGAACTGCAAAAAGCAATTATAGAGGAATTCGCTCCCAGATTTGCGCCATATTCCGAATGTTTATATGTAGGAGATACCATCGAGAAAGATCTGGTAAAAAACATAGAAAAATTGACTGCGCTTGGATTTGAAATTACACTCCATGATAAAATGCCGGATGTGGTGCTGTATAGGGAGGATAAAGGCTGGATTTATTTTATAGAGTCGGTTACTTCAGTGGGGCCGATGGATCCGAAGCGGATTCTTGAGATTACAGAAATGACGAAGAACGTGAAAGCCGGAAAGATATTTGTCACAGCATTTCTGGATTTTAAGACATACAAGAAGTTTTCGGAATCTTTGGCATGGGAGACGGAAGTCTGGATCGCTGAAATGCCGGAGCACATGATACATTTAAATGGAGATAGATTTTTGGGTCCCAGATAAAGAAATAGGATAAATCAGGTTTTCCCCTGTGCGGCAGCCGCCGCGCAGGGGAAAGTCATTACATATCAGAATTGTCTGCCAGGTGCAGACTGTAAAAGTTCATTCGCAATATCTCTGCTCCCATAACGGCAGGATTACTCTTCAAGCCGGATGGATTTCATCTCCATATCCCGGATCGCGAGCGCCGCCTGATAGGGAAACAGGTCATTCACCGTCTTGAGCGGTGAGTTCAGCAGCTCTTTCATTTTCTGGAGACGGTAGTTGATGGTATTGCGATGCAGATAGAGCGCGGCCGCGGTCCGCTCCAGGCTGCGGTCGTTTTCAATATAGGCTTTCAGAAGCTCCAGATAACTCTGCGATTTCCCCTCGGCGGCCTCAAGCGGAGCGAGAATTTCATCTGCATAAGAATAAAGTACCTCTTCATCTTTGACGGAGAACAGGATTTTGTAGAATCCCATGTCTTCGAAGCTGATGTAGGGGGTATTGCGGTATATGGC
>CANRGB010000031.1 GCA_947630005.1 uncultured Lachnospiraceae bacterium | reverse complement strand
CGCCGCCGACTGTGCCGACGCCGCCGTACGCGGATGCGCCGCCGATGAAGCAGGAGCCGATCGCGTCCATCTCAAAAGAGGTGCCGGTGCTGCCGTTTACGGAGCCGACGCGCGCCGCGCAGAGCATGCCCGCAAGTCCCGCCAGTAATCCCATGTTCGCGTAGGCGATGAAATAGATCTTGTTTGTGTCGATACCGGAAAGCTTGGTCGCTTTCTCATTGCCGCCGATCGCGTAGAAGTAGCGGCCGAATGCCGTCTTCGATGTGATGAAGTTGTAGATCAGGCAGATCGCGACGACCCACACCAGCATGACAGAGATGCCCTTGTACTGGCGGAGCAGGTTGCAGTACCAGACGATGACGACGGAGATGATGCCGGCTCTGCCGAAGTCAGCGAGCGCGCTGTTCTGGCGGTAGCCTTTTTTCGCCTTGTTTGCTCTGGAGCGCATCGTCGAGAAGATCACATAGATAGCCGCAATGATACCGACGATCAGCGCGGAATACCTGGAGACGTCGTCCAGTCCCGGGATCGTGATGTAGGAGGTGAACACGTTCAGGAACGCTTTGTTCTGAATGGATACGGTCTTGTTGTCAAGCACGAGACGGCCGAAGCCGCGGAAGATGAACATGCCGGCCAGCGTTGTGATGAACGGCGGAATGCGGACATAGCCGATCCAATAGCCCTGCCAGATACCGACGAGAAGGCCGACTCCGAGGCAGAGGATGATGGTCAGGTAGGGATTCATGCCCATATTGCTGATGAGGACGGCCGCGATGCCGCCGGTCAGGCAGATCACGGAACCGATGGACAGATCGATGTTGCCGCCGGTCAGGATGCAGAGCAGCATGCCGCAGGCAAGCACGAGCACGTAGCCGTTCTGGAGCATCAGGTTGGACATGTTCTGCGCGAACAGAAGTCTTCCGTCTGTCAGGAAGCAGAACAGCGCGAACACGACGACGAGGGCGATTACCATGGTATATTTTGTAAGGAAATCTTTTACCTTTGTATTCATTTCATTCTTCTCCTTTCTTTTCCGGTTTCAGGATTTGCCGGATTCCCCCGATGCTTTTTTCATGAATTCTGCATGATATAAGCCATGATCTTCTCCTGCGTGGCGTCCTTTGCGTCAAGTTCGCCGGCCAGTTTTCCTTCGCTCATGACGTAGATCCGGTCGCACATGCCGAGCAGCTCAGGCATCTCCGAGGAGATCATGATGACGGCTTTGCCGTTTGACACCATCTCATTGATCAGGCAGTAGATATCGTATTTGGCGCCGACGTCGATGCCGCGGGTCGGTTCGTCCAGGATCAGGATCTCAGGCTCCGCGAACATCCACTTGCCAAGCAGCGCCTTCTGCTGGTTTCCTCCGGAAAGATTCCCGACTTTCTGCTCGTTTGACGGGGTTTTCGTTCCCATTTCCTCCGTGATCTGTTCCGCCATGTGCCGCTCAAGATCCACGTTGATGATTCCGTTCCTGCAGACTTTGGCGATTCTTGCCAGCGTTGTGTTGAACCGGATGGATTCGTCGAGAATCAGGCCGTTCGTTTTGCGGTCCTCGGTCACGTACGCGAGGCCGTGGGAGATTGCCGCGCGCGGATCTTTCAGGCTGATCTTTTTGCCTTTGATATAAAGTTCGCCGGAGATTCCGGTTCCGTAGCTTTTTCCGAAGATGGACATCGCGAGCTCGGTTCTCCCTGCGCCCTGCAGTCCGGAAAAGCCGATCACTTCGCCTTTATGCACTTTAAAGGAGATATTATCGTCCACAATCTTCTCCGGATAGAGCGGATGATGGACGGTCCAGTTTCTGACCTCAAGCAGGACGTCGCGGCTTACATTGTGCTTACGCTGCGGGTAGCGGTCGTCCATGGAGCGGCCGACCATTCCCTTGATGATGCGGTCCTCGCTTAAGTCGTCCACGCCCTTGGTCAGCGTTTCGATCGTGCTGCCGTCGCGCAGGATCGTGACGCGGTCCGCGCAGTAGACGATCTCATTTAATTTATGTGTGATGATGATGGATGTCAGACCGTTCTTCTTAAATTCCAGAAGAAGATCCAGCAGCATCTTCGCGTCTTCGTCGTTAAGGGATGACGTAGGCTCATCGAGAATCAGCAGCTTCACTTTTTTGGAGAACGCCTTCGCAATCTCAACCAGCTGCTGCTTGCCCGTTCCGATATCTTTGATCAATGTCTGCGCCGACTCGTGCAGACCAACCTGCGCCATATGTTTTTCTGCCTCGCTGTATGTTTTGTCCCAGTCGATGTAGCCGAGGCTGTTTTTGATTTCGTTGCCGAGGAACATGTTCTCTCCGATGGAGAGAAGAGGAATCAACGCCAGTTCCTGGTGGATGATAACGATCCCCTCGGCCTCGCTGTCGCTGAGCCGTTTGAAACGGCATTCTTTCCCCTCGTAAGTGACGGTGCCTGTATAGCTGCCGTACGGATACTGGCCGCTTAAAACATTCATAAGGGTCGATTTTCCTGCGCCGTTCTCACCGATCAGCGCATGGATTTCCCCGCGCTGAACCTCCAGATTGACGTTGTCCAGAGCTTTTACGCCGGGGAATTCTTTCGTAATGTGCTCCATTACCAGAATATTGTCAGCCAAGATGGTACCCCCTCCCTGATTATTGTAATTTACAGCTGCTGTTTTATTCATATGGGCCGGCATCTCCGGTACACCGGCAGGCTCTCCTTCCGGGTCTGCGCGGAGACGGGCTCTTACAGGAAACGGGCGGGAGCATGGTCCCGCCCGTCCGCTTACATTATTTTGGATCATTATGCCGTCGGATGCAGATATCCGTCGTCGTCCATGGTGTAGTAGCCCGGATCTACAAGCGCTTCCTGAAGGTTGTCGGCCGTTACGACGGTCGGAACCAGAAGGAAGGACGGGCACTTGTTGCCTTCGGATGTCTCATAGGATTCTGTGTCATATGCGCAGTCGAAATCCCACGCGGACGCTTCGATCAGGGACTCGTCTGCGGTATCTCCGTTGAGGATCGCTTCCGCAAGGTCAAGCGTTACGACTGCCTCGTTTGCCACTGCCTTGTAGACGGTCATGGTCTGCTTGCCGTCAACGATATTTGCGAGGTTCGCCTCGTCGCCGTCCTGGCCTGTGATCAGAACGGAGTTGCTGCCCGCGTAATCGGACTCGATCGCCTGGGTAACGCCGAGCGCTGTGGAGTCGTTGGAGCAGAGCGCCACGTCAAGCTGTGTGCTGCCGTCCGCATAGTAGGAAGCGAGGATGTTCTGCATTCTCTCAAGAGCGGTCTGCGTATCCCACTGAGCCGTTGCGACCGTGTCGAAATCGGTCTGACCGGAAACGACGACCAGCGTGCCGGCGTCGATGTACGGTTTCAGGACATCGAAAGCGCCGTTGAAGAAGTATCCCGCGTTGTTGTCAGCCGGGTCGCCCGCGGTGAACTCGATGTTGTAGGTTGCGTCGCCCGCGTTGTCAAGGTCGAGCGTATCGACGACGAACTGTCCCTGGAGAGTACCTACGGTATAGTTATCGAAGGATACGTAATAGGAAACGGCGTCGTGCATGATCAGACGGTCGTATGCGATGACCGGGATGCCGGCCTCGGCGGCTTCATCCATGACTGTGTTCAGAGCTTCGCCGTCGATCGCGGAGATGACCAGCATGTTCACGCCGTCGGAGATCAGGTTCTGGATATCGTTCACCTGCTGATCCACTTCATTGTCGGAGTATACAAGCTCAGCCTCATAGCCGGCCGCCTCGAACTGCTCTTTCAGATAAGAACCGTCGCGGTTCCAGCGCTCAAGGGACTGTGTCGGCATCGCGATACCGATCTTCTCGCCTTCCGCGCTTGCCGGAACTGCCATTACGCCGACTGCCATCAGTGCAGCCACAACCAATAATTTCTTTTTCATTCTTTTACCTCCGTATCGATTTTATTTTGTTGACATTGTATGACTTTGCGACAAAATCATCCTATCACATGTGCAGAATGCAGAAAATAGAATGATTTTTTAATCATCTGGGAATTTTTGCGCTGTCCGCGCGCGGATTTCAGAATGAAACAGGACATTTTTGCGGTCAAAAGAGGAGAAGGGCAAAATTTTGCTGAAAGTACGGAGTCATCGGCTTTCCCTCATGGTGCTGCCAGCAATGCGGGCATAGGCGAATTGAATAAACAAAGTGTTCCACTGCGGAATTTTTTGTAAAATTTATTGAAATTGCGCCAGAGGAGAAAATTGCACTTGATTTTTAGAAAAGATTGGAGTATCGTAAAGGGCAGGTGAGCAAGGGCGTTCCGACAAGAATGTAGGAATGCCCTTTCTTTATTTCACGGAAAACCGCATCAGGCGGGAGCCGCGAAATAAGCCGCTCTTTTTCAAGAATGGTATGCTTTGGCATCTGCGGTTCTTTTAAAAGGGAGCCGCAAAGGAATCAGACTTACATAATCCGGCCTTGAAAAATACCAAGCAGGATTCCGGGGACTGTCCGCAGCTTAAGACGGACCTGAAACTGACAGCCCGAATCCGGAACCGAAAGACCAGAGCCGACCGGGAAGCGGCCGTAAGAAGCAGCAGCGCCTCCTGGAAGATATTTCAGGGCGTCCGGTCCGCCGGTCCGAAAACCCATGTGAGAATTGCAGGAAAGCAGGAAAAGAGGAGACAGTATGAGCGAGTATTTTAACGTAGCAGATATTTTCGGTGAGGACGTCTTCACTGACAAGGTAATGAAGGAACGTCTTCCAAAGAAAGTGTACAAACAGCTGAGAAAGACGATCGAGGAAGGTACGGAGCTTGACCTTGCGACGGCGGATGTGATCGCGGCGGCGATGAAAGACTGGGCCATCGAGAAAGGCGCTACCCATTATACCCACTGGTTCCAGCCGCTGACAGGCGTAACCGCTGAGAAGCACGACTCATTTATCACGGCGCCGAATCCGGACGGAACGGTCCTGGTGGAGTTCTCCGGCAAAGAGCTGATCAAAGGCGAGCCGGATGCGTCATCCTTCCCGTCAGGCGGACTCAGAGCGACTTTTGAGGCGAGAGGATATACGGCATGGGACTGCACCTCCCCGGTATTTGTCCGCAAGGACGCGGCCGGCGCGATCCTCTGCATCCCGACGGCATTCTGTTCCTATACAGGAGAGGCTCTTGACCAGAAGACGCCGCTTCTGCGTTCCATGGAAGCGATCAATACCCAGGCGCTTCGTCTTCTGAGACTGTTCGGAAACACGACGTCCAAAAAGGTTGTCCCGTCCGTAGGTCCGGAGCAGGAGTATTTCCTGGTTGATGAGAAGAAATTCCTGCAGAGGAAGGACCTGATCTTTACGGGACGTACGCTGTTCGGCGCGATGCCTCCGAAAGGGCAGGAGCTCGACGATCATTACTTCGGTACGATCCGCCAGAGGATTGCGGCGTTCATGAAGGATGTAAATATAGAATTATGGAAGCTTGGCGTCACGGCAAAGACGCAGCACAACGAGGTTGCTCCGGCGCAGCATGAGCTCGCTCCGATCTACGCGGAGGCGAATGTGGCGGTCGATCACAACCAGCTCGTTATGCAGACCTTAAAGCGTGTGGCGTGCCAGCATGGCATGAAGTGCCTGCTCCATGAGAAACCGTTCGCGGGCGTAAACGGTTCCGGCAAGCACAATAACTGGTCGATCACGACGGACGACGGCATCAATCTGCTCGACCCGGGCAAGACGCCGCATGAGAATATTCAGTTCCTTCTGGTGCTGACCTGTATCCTGAAAGCGGTTGACACCCACGCGGATCTTCTCCGCGAGTCGGCGGCCGATCCGGGCAACGATCACAGACTCGGCGCGAACGAGGCACCGCCTGCAATCGTTTCCATCTTCCTTGGCGAGCAGCTTCAGGACGTGATGGCGCAGCTGATCAGCACAGGCGCGGCGACGCATTCGATTGCCGGCGGTGTGCTTGAGACAGGTGTCAAGACGCTTCCGAACCTTGAGAAAGACGCGACGGACCGCAACAGAACCTCACCGTTTGCGTTTACCGGAAACAAATTTGAGTTCCGTATGGTCGGCTCCCGCGATTCCATCGCGTCCCCGAACATCGTGCTCAACACGATCGTTGCGGAAGCGTTCTCCGAGGCGTGCGACGTTCTTGAAAATGCGGAAGACTTTGAGATGGCGGTTCATGATCTGATCAAGCAGTACGCGAACGAGCATCAGCGGATTGTCTTCAACGGCAACGGCTACTCCGAAGAGTGGGTCGAGGAAGCCGCGCGCAGAGGACTTCCGAACATCAAGTCAATGGTTGACGCGATTCCGGCGCTGATCACACCGAAGGCAGTCAAACTGTTCGGCAAATTCGGCGTGTTCACGGAATCCGAGCTGAAGTCGCGTGTTGAGATTAAATATGAAGCATACGCGAAAGCGATCAATATCGAGGCGAAGGCCATGATCGATATCGCGAGCAAGCAGATCATTCCGGCTGTCATCAAGTTCACGAAGAGCCTCGCCGATACGATCAACGCGGTAACGGCGGCGGGCGCTGAGGCTTCGGTTCAGGCTGGTATGCTGAAGGAGACGAGCGCGCTTCTTGGCGAGACGAAAGCGGCTCTTGACAAGCTGATTGACGTGACGGCGCAGGCAGGCGCAATGGAAGAGGGACGCGGGCAGGCTGTTTATTTCCATGACGTCGTCATGGCGGCGATGAGTGAGCTGAGAGCTCCGGTCGACAAGCTTGAGATGATCGTGGATAAGGATATGTGGCCGATGCCGTCCTATGGCGATCTGATCTTTGAGGTATAAATCCGGATAACGCGGTACAGATACACAGCATATTCGCATTTTTCACATTCTTCTTTCATAATAAGACCCCCGGGGCGAAAGTTCCCGGGGGCCTTATGCGTGGTATGCAGACGATCGCATATGAAAATCAGCTGCAGACGCGGTATGCGGGCTGCGCGGACGGCAGAAGGAAATGCCGCCTAGCCTGTCCGGAAAATAAAAAAACTCCCTGACGCCGTCAAAGGAGGGAGGATGCCAGACCCCTGCGGGTCTGGCAATATTATGAAAAAGTCTATTCAAAGCTGTTGCCTGTCTGTCAATTCTGATGCTGATAGTATATTTGAAAAAAGTGAAGAAAAGATGTTCACGGAATAAAAAATTTCTGAATGATAAATGAATAAATTATGAACGGGCTTTTGTGTATTTTTCACAATTAAGATTGATTTTTTTCGGATATTATATTAAAATGGTATCATGTGAGTTTCCGCCTGACAAATTTCATAATCAGGAATTGGTCAGATTATGGAATAATCGTTAATATGCACATGGAGCTGTTCCGCCCGCGGAGCCAGTGATGATTCGTCAGGCTTTATATAGCTGTGAATTCAGGGTTTTTGTATCAGGACGATGAAGGAGGAGGTATTCAGGTGATATCAAATCAGGTGTTGCAGACGACTTTGGAGGGAATAAAAGCAATCAGCAGGACGGATCTGTGCGTACTTGACACAGAAGGCATCATGCTGGCTACAACTTTTGCCGAGGCGGAAAATTTCAGAGATTCCGTTCTGGGGTTTGTGGAATCGCCGGCGGACAGCCAGGTTGTCTCCGGATGTCAGTTTATTAAAGTATTCGACGATCATCAGCTGGAGTATGTTCTGCTTGTGAACGGCAGCAGCGACAACGTTCATATGGTGGGGCAGATGGCGGCTTTTCAGATTCAGAATCTTCTGGTAGCGTACAAGGAAAGGTTTGACAAGGATAATTTTATCAAAAATCTTTTGCTTGACAACCTGCTTCTGGTCGATATTTATAACCGGGCGAAAAAACTTCATATTGACGCGGACGCGCGCCGTGTGGTATTTTTGCTTGAGATTGATCATGACAAGGACAGCAATTCCCTGGAAAATGTCAGGGCTCTGTTTTCCGGGAAGCAGGGAGATTTTATCACGGCGGTCGACGAGAAGAGCATTATCGTGGTGAAGGAGCTTTCCGGACAGGAAGGCTATCCGGAGATGGAGCGGACAGCCGGAATGATCCTTGATTCGCTTGGCGATGAGAGGAAGCAGGAGGCCCGGATCGCTTATGGCACGATCGTCGCCGAGATCAAAGAAGTTTCAAGATCCTACAAAGAAGCGCGGATGGCCCTGAATGTCGGCAAGATCTTCTTTTCGGAGCGTGCCGTGATCGCGTACAGTTCTCTTGGAATCGGCAGGCTGATCTACCAGCTCCCGATACCGCTCTGCCGAATGTTTATCCGGGAAATTTTTGACGGAAAGTCCCCGGATGATTTTGACGAGGAGACGCTCGTCACGATCAATAAGTTTTTTGAGAACAGCCTGAATGTTTCCGAGACATCACGCCAGCTGTATATTCACCGGAATACGCTGGTATACCGCCTGGATAAGCTGCAGAAATCAACGGGACTGGATCTCCGCGTATTTGAGGACGCGATTACGTTTAAAATCGCGCTTATGGTAGTAAAATATATGAAGTATATGGAAAATCAGGAATACTGATGCTGCGGTCAAAAGGAACGCGGCAGATTTTTGCGGAAGGCAGACCGGATGGATTCTGGCTGCCGCAAATTGAAGGAGTGGATTGTCTATGGCTGATTTGCCGAATGACAGCGGGTTGGAGCTGTCGGATTCTGAAGGCGGGGGATACCCGCACAGTTTCAGGGACGGGTTTGTGACAGGCATCCTGGCAGCGCTCGTCCTTGTCCTTCTTTTAAGCACGGGAAGGATTCTTTTGCGCAGATACGGGCCGGACAAAGCAGAAGGGGCCGAAGTGCTGACTTCACAAAAGACGATTGACAAGATGCGTGAAGTACAGGGACTGATTGAGCACTCTTATCTGGGCGATGTGGACGAAGAGGAGCTTTCGGCGTATCTGTTCCGGGGCGTTGCCGCCGGTCTTGCGGATGACTTCGCGAGATATTACACGGAGGAAGAACTGAATATGGAACAGGAGGCCAACCGGGGGGAATACCGCGGGATCGGAGTCACGCTGAAGGAGACGGCCAGTCCTCAGCAGATTCAGGTGACTACCGTGACGAAGGGCGCCCCCGCGGACAAGGCGGGAGTGCAGGAGGGCGATATTCTGCTCCGGTACAACGAAACGGATCTCGCCGATGTGCATCTCGAGGATGTGGTTTCTCTGATTAAGAGCAGCGAGGATACCTTCCAGCTGACGGTGCTCCGCGGGGAGCAGGAGCTCACCTTTGACATAGAATGCGGACAGGTGGAGACGGTCAGCGTCGAGTACGAATGCAAAGAGCCCGGGATTGGCTACATCAGGATCAACGAATTTGTCACGGCCACGGTCCGGCAGTTCCGCGATGCGGTGGACGATCTGACCGGACAGGGGATAAAGAACCTGATCATCGATCTGCGCGATAATCCCGGGGGACTTCTGAATTCCGTCTGTGAGATGCTCGATTATATACTGCCGGAGGGACTGATCGTCTACACGGAACGGAAAGACGGGAAGCGTTCGGAGTACCGGTCGGATGATGAAAATTCGCTCGACTGCAATCTGGTGGTGCTGGTGAACGGGAACAGCGCCAGTTCGTCTGAGATCTTTGCCGGGGCGGTTCAGGATTATGGCCTTGGAACGATCGTCGGCACGCCTACTTACGGCAAGGGCGTCGTTCAGAATACGTATTTTCTGTCGGATGGGTCAGGTTTCAAGATGACTGTGGAAAAATATTATACTCCTGCGGGACAGGATATCGACGGGAACGGCATCACGCCGGACGTCCTTGTAGAAGAAGAGGTTTCGGAAGACGGGGAGGAGACGGAGGATGCGCCGCTGGAAAAGGCGCTTGAAATGCTGGGCGGCGGCAAAAGCTGACGAAGCCGGCATTCCTCGCGGACAGGAGGAAGGGCTGCGTATCTGAATAAGATACCGTCCTGTTTCTCGAAATTTTCACGCGGACCGAACAATGGAGGCAGAGATGGATGAGCATAGAGTTGTGTTCAGAGAACGGCTGACGGAGATGAAAGAGCTGGCGGACGCCCGGGGGAATATCCTGGCGAAAGCGGAGATCCGGGAATTTTTTGACGGTACGCCTCTGGACGACGTGCATTTTGAGATGATTTACGGGTATCTGAAGGAGCAGGGCATTCAGATCGCTGATACGCCTGAGGAGGCGGAAGAAGCCCGCGCCGGGGAAAATCCGGGAAGTCTGTCGGTTTATTTATCGGAGCTGGAAGAAATGCGCGGCGGCGGGATGTTCGGGGATGCTTCGGGAGCGCTCGTTCTGCCGGAGGTACCCTGGGAGCTGTTTCAGGCGCTGGCGGCCAAAGACGCGGCGGCGCGCAGCCGGCTGGCGGAGCTGTACCTTCCCGTAGTCTGTGAGATCGCGCGCGAATACGAAGGAAAGGACCTTCCGGCTGAAGATCTGATCCAGGAAGGAAATCTGGGCCTGCTGCTTTCGCTCGACTCGCTGGACGCTTTTGAAAGTCCGGCTTCCTGTCAGGCTCATATTCTGAACGGAATCAGCCGTGCGATGGAGGATGCCGTCAGGGAGAGCGGAGCTGTCCGTCAGATGGGGGAACAGCTTGCCGGGAGAGTGAATCATCTGAATGAGGCGGTCAAAAATCTTGAGGAGGAGCTGGAACACAAAATCAGCATCGGCGAGCTTTCCGCCTATCTTGACATGCCGCTTGAGGAGATACGGGATATTCTGCGGATCGCGGGGGACGCGATCAAGCTTGACGGAATGGACTGACCGGACAAAGCCGGATACGGCAGTCTTACAGAATAAAAGCCGCCCTGTGCCTCCAGGGAGACATCGGGCGGCCTGAGGGCCGGCGCTGCATGCCGGCAGCACGCGTCCGGCGCGGACTGAGACAAAAGGCGGGAACCACTGGACGTTCATCACCTGGAACGCAGACCTTTCGGCCCTGGCATTATTTTTACGATGGAATCGCAGATTCCGTATCTTCGGGATCGGCGGGCGGCTCAGGCAGTTTCAAGAGGACGAGAGCGATGCGGTTCTTGTCCATTTTTTTGATCTGCAGGGAGATTCCGCCGTCAGCCGTGACGCTTTCGCCCTCGCGCGGCAGATGATCCAGCTTCTCGATCGCGAGTCCTCCGATGGAGTCGTAATCCTCCGATTTGAGGGAGAGCCCGATCGCGTTGTTGATATCGTCCAGTTTGACGGAGCCCTCGATCAGATATTCGAGATCGGAGACTTTTCGGATCAGATCTTCCTCATCCTCATCGTATTCATCCCGGATTTCTCCGACAATCTCCTCGAGCAGATCTTCGATCGAGACCATTCCGACGGAAGAACCATATTCGTCGAGGACGATGGAGATGCTCACAGAGTTTTTCTGCATTTCCATCAGAAGTTCCGAAGTCTTTTTGAATTCATAGGTAAAATAAGGTTCGTACATGAGATTCGTCACGCAAAAATCGGCGGAATCGTCCGAAAAGAAGAAATCTTTGATGTTCAGGATGCCGACAATGTTGGCGCGGTCGTCCTGGTATACAGGCAGGCGCGTATATTTTTCCGTGCGGAATATCTCATATATTTCATGGCGCGGAGTGTCTGTGCTGATCGTCACCATATCGGCGCGGGGCACCATGACATCCTTTGCCTCGGAGTCTCCGAAATCCACCACGTTGTAGATCATTTCACGCTCCGACGTTTCGATTACGCCGTCCTTGTGGCTTACGTCCACGATGGTGCGCAGTTCCATTTCCGTCATTGCGCTTCCCTCATCTGTGCTGACATGCAGCAGGCGCAGGAAAAACCGGCAGATCCAGTTGATGACAAAGATGACCGGCGTCATGATCCGGACCAGGGCGTAGATCACCGGGGCGTAGGCGAGAGAGAGCTTTTCCGAATCGGCGGCCGCCATTGTCTTGGGCGTAATTTCTCCGAAGACAAGGATCAGCACGGTCAGGATACCGGTTACGATTCCAACCGCGCCGCTGCCGATCAGTTTGATGGCGAGGGCCGTGGCAAGCGCCGCCGCGAAATTATTGACCAGATTGTTGCCGATCAGAATGGCGCTTAACATACGGGAAGAATTTTCCTTGATTTTGAGAACGGTTTCCGCGCGCCGGTTTCCTTCTTCCGCGAGCGCCTGCAGGCGGATCCGGTTGACTGTGGTCAGTGCGGTTTCGGCGGACGAGAAAAATGCAGAAAGGACAACAAGTACTATCAGAATGAACAATTGTATGGCGTCGTCAGAAGCCAAAAAAATCATCTCCTCTTTCTTAAATGGAATCATCTAAGAATATACAATAGAATAAGAAGAAATGCAATCATTATTAACAGGAATCGGTTTTTCTTTGCAGGTGTGTCCCGGAACTGCAGCCTTTGAAAATCCCGGAAGATGAGGAATAGGAGACTGCGGTTCTGCGTATATTGGAGTATGAATTTTTATTGCAAAAGGGAGGAGATCGGATGGAAAAGAGCGCGGGACGGGGGAAAATGGCCGGAACTGTATTAAAAGCGCTTTTTGTCTCCTATGCCGTGACGGCGGTTATTTTGTCCGTGTCAGCTTTCCTGCTTCTGGAATTTCAGATGGATACGCAGAAAACAGGAATCATGATTCTGGCCTGTTATGTGATTTCATGCTTTTTCGGGGGACTGCTGTGCGGAAGAAGAGCAGGGAAGAGAAAATTTTTATGGGGACTCCTGACCGGGATTCTGTATTTCGCGCTTTTGCTGCTGTTTTCCGGTATGAGTGAGAGCGTTTTCCCGCCGGATATCGCGAGGATCCTGACTACGTTCGTCCTGTGCGCGGGAAGCGGCATGGCGGGAGGCATGATATCCTGAGGATGCCGGGGCTTTGGTCCCGGTATCGGATAATCGGACGAAGGTAAGTTGCGCTCTGTTCCTGAAAATTTTACTTCCAATTTGCAGAATTATATGTTATAGTAGTTACAAATGGTGTGCTTCTATTATAAAAACCATTAAATATGCTATTTTCGCTGCCGCCGTACGGCGGAATCATCCTGCTTTTTATACGGAGAGGCAGGAAAAGTGTTCGTGTCAGTTCAGACAAACATCCCGTTAAGGAACAAGGAATCTGCAACAAGAAGAAGAATACGAAAAGTACAAAATTTTGGATGAAAAATGAAAATGAAGAGGTGTTTATGAGAGAAAAGTATGAATCCATGCCTCTGGTAAAGCTCAGAGAACTGGCGAAATCCCTGGGTATGAGAGGCATTTCCGCGATGAAAAAAGGAGAGCTGATCAATCTTCTGGCCGCGCGGGAAGAAGAAGACGCAGCAGAAAGAGAGTCGAAAAATAAGCCGGAGCCGGAAGAGGCGTCCCCGGCTTTGGAGAAGCGCCCCGCGCAGAAAAAAAACGCCAGGGCCGCGCGTTCCGGGAATGCAGAATCCGGGAACGAAGAACCGCAGAATACGAAGCCTGAAAATACGGAATCCGCAGAGAACGCACAGCAGGAGGACCGCGCGCTTTCTGCCGCGAATGGATCAAATCCGGGCGCGGCGGCGTCTGCCGGGGAAAACGGACAGACCGGCGGCACGGCGGCTGTATTTTCCGGGACGCCTTTTCAGGCAGGCACGCAGAACACAGGCGCCGCCCAGCGGGAAGGCGGCCGCCCCAGAAACGTTGTCCGTACTCCGCGCGACGGCGGCATGCGGCCGCGGCGGGACAATAATTATACCGGGGGTTATACAAGGAATAATACGGCGCCCCGGAAGGATGCGTCTTTTACGGCGGAGAAAAGAACAGGCTATGTAACTGCTGACAGGGGAGTGGAGAACATTTCTCTGCCGGAGCGGAGCACGTCTCCGCTGCTTGACAGGAAAAGCCTGTTTCCGGATGAGCGCAGGGAAGCGGCGGCTTCTGCGGAACGCCAGGAAGGAGCGCCTGCGTCCGATACGTCCATAGACAGGCCTCCGATGGATCTTGCGCAGCTTGACAGCGGCATTTCCGCGGGCGGCATTCTGGAGGTTATGCAGGACGGATACGGTTTTATCCGCAGCGACAATTATCTGCCCGGAGACAACGACGTCTATGTTTCCCCGTCCCAGATCCGCCGGTTCGGCCTGAAGACAGGCGATATCATCACCGGGAATACGAGGATCAAATCACAGCAGGAGAAGTTCAGCGCGCTTTTATATCTCAAGACGATCAACGGCATGGTACCTTCCGAAGCGGTGAAGCGCTATAATTTTGAGGATATGACGCCGATTTTCCCGAATGAAAGACTGCGCATGGAGCGCGGATCAAGGGCGGTCGCGATGCGGATCGTGGATCTGTTCTCGCCGATCGGAAAAGGACAGCGCGGCATGATCGTGTCTCCGCCGAAAGCCGGCAAGACGACGCTGCTCAAAGATGTGGCCAGATCGATCCTGCAGAATGATCCGAACATGAAGCTGCTGATCCTTCTGATCGATGAGCGGCCGGAGGAGGTCACCGATATCAAGGAATCGATCCAGGGCGAGAACGTCGAAGTCATTTATTCGACGTTTGACGAACTCCCGGATCACCATAAGCGGGTCTCGGAAATGGTAATTGAGCGCGCAAAGCGTCTTGTGGAACACAAGGAGGATGTCACGATCCTGCTCGACAGCATCACGCGTCTTGCGCGCGCGTACAACCTGATTGTCTCTCCGAGCGGGCGTACGCTCTCCGGCGGTCTTGATCCGGCGGCGCTTCATATGCCGAAACGGTTTTTCGGAGCGGCGAGGAAGATGCGTGAGGGAGGAAGCCTGACGATTCTGGCCACGGCCCTCGTGGATACGGGCAGCAAGATGGATGACGTCGTCTATGAAGAATTCAAAGGAACCGGAAATATGGAGCTCGTGCTTGACCGGAAGCTTTCCGAGAAGAGGGTGTTCCCGGCCGTGGATATTCCCAAATCCGGAACCAGGCGGGATGATCTTCTGCTTGACCGTGAAGAACAGGAGGCGGTCGATATCATGCGCCGCGCGCTCAACGGCATGAAGTCTGATGAGGCGGTGGAAAACATTCTGAATATGTTTGTCCGCACAAGGGACAACCGTGAACTGGTGGCGAGGGTCAGAAAACAGAAATTTATTTAAAACAGTTGCATTTGGGAGCAGGCTGTGATATAATGCAGACGTTTTTACAGCAACTGCAGGGACTTGCAGGGATAGCCCGGGACAGCTTGACGCATCAGCCGGAGGCGTCATTGACCGGGAATCGGTCGGCGCTCGCGCGGATCAGCAGTTCACAACATTCAGAATAAAGAGGTGAAATCATGAAGGAAGGAATCCATCCGAAGTATTATCAGGCAACGGTTACGTGCAACTGCGGCAATACTTTTGTGACAGGCTCCACGAAGAAGGATATCCATGTGGAAGTCTGCTCGAAGTGCCATTCATTCTACACAGGCCAGCAGAAATCTGTGGCGGCTCGCGGACGTATTGATAAGTTCAACAGAAAGTATGGTCTTCAGTCAAAATAGTGTGGAAGTGCGGCATCGTCCCTGCCTGACGGTCAGAGGACAGAATTTAAGGATGAGATTGCAAAATCTCATCCTATTTTATTGAAATATTGCAGGAAATGGGGGATACTTATGAAACCATCCGGTATAGGAGGCCAGGCGGTCATTGAAGGAATCATGATGCGCAACGGCGATAAATATGCGGTAGGCGTCAGAACGGCTGACGGCAGGATTGTTGTGGATCTGCAGGAATGCAAAGGGAAATTCCGCAAGAAAAAGATCGCGCGGCTTCCGATCATCCGCGGCGTCGTCAATTTTTTTGATTCCATGGTGCTTGGCATGAAAACGCTGATGTATTCGGCTTCTCTGTTTGCGGAGGAGTCGGAGGAAGAGCGGAACGAGCGGGAGGCCCATGAGCGGGCGAAGGCGTCGAAAAAAGCAGAAAAGCTCAGAGCCGCGGGAAAGACAGAGGAAGCGGAAGCGGTTCTCAGAAAATGCGAGGAAAAGCTCGCGAAAACGGCAGAGCAGATGTCCGCGGGGGACAAAGATGACAGTGAGAATGATCTGCTCATGATACTGACAGTTATTTTTTCGGTCGGAGTCTCGATCGCGCTGTTTATGATGCTTCCGTATTTTATCTCGAGGCTTCTCAGACGGGCAGTTTCCTCCGAGATTGTCATCCTGATCGCGGAAGGATTTGTCCGCGTTATGATCTTTGTCGGCTATCTGGCGGCGATCTCCCGGATGAAGGATATTCAGAGGACGTTTATGTACCACGGCGCGGAGCATAAATGCATCAACTGCATCGAAAACGGAATGGAGCTGACCGTAAAGAATGTCCGCACCTGTTCGCGGGAACATAAACGCTGCGGGACAAGCTTCCTGTTTATCGTCATGTTTATCAGCATCGTGTTTATCATGATGTTCAGTATTCCCCTGTTTATGCTGTTCCATGTAAATACGGCGCTGTGGCGGATCGTCCTGCGTCTGGCGCTGCTTCCGCTGATCGCGGGCGTATCCTATGAATTCATCCGTCTCGCGGGAAGCTCGGACAGCGCTCTGGTCAACCTTTTAAGCAAGCCGGGTATGGCAATGCAGCATATGACGACAAAGGAGCCGGATGATTCCATGATCGAGGTGGCGATTGCCGCTGTGGAAGCTGTCTTTGACTGGAGGAAGTTCCTGAACGAGCAGTATGGAGCGCATTATGTGACGGACGGCGGGGCAGAGGAGAGCTCTGCGCCGGAGGGAGCTGCCGAGAATGAGTGAGAAAGACTGCGGAAAAGATCCGGCGGTGATTCCGGGAAGAAGCTTCTGGGAAACGCAGAAAGCGGCCGCGGAATTTTTGTCCGCGTGCGGGATTGACGATGCGGAAACGGATGCCTGGTATCTTATGGAGTATGTGACCGGGATGAACCGCACACGCTTCCTGCTTGAGAGAAAGGAGCGGATGGGCCCGGACGCGCAGGAAAAGTATCTCGCGCTCATCCGCCGGAGGGCAGAACATGTTCCGCTGCAGCATCTGACCGGAAGTCAGGAATTTATGGGATTTACGTTCCGCGTCAGCAGACATGTGCTGATTCCCCGCCAGGATACGGAGATTCTGGCGGAGGAAGCCGTAAAATATCTCAGAGAACAGACGCCAAAGCAGGCGGAAGCGGGCGGGAGGCAGAAGCGGGCGCTTGATCTGTGCACCGGTTCGGGATGCATTGCGGTCAGCCTGAAAAAGCTGTGTCCTGACGTATCCGTGACGGCGTCCGATCTGTCGGAGGAAGCCCTGGAGACGGCCCGCGGGAACGGAAGAATGCTCGGCGCCGATGTCACATGGGTAAAAAGTGATTTGTTTCAGAATATTGAAGGCACATATGATCTGATCGTATCGAATCCGCCATATATCAGGACGGATGTCATTGAGGAACTTTCGGAAGAGGTGCGTCTTTACGAACCGCGCATGGCGCTTGACGGTCATGAGGACGGTCTGTACTTTTACCGCAGGATAGCCAAAGACGCGGCGGCTTTTCTTGAACCCGGCGGGCGCCTGATGCTGGAGATCGGGTACGATCAGGGAAAGGAAGCTGCCGGGCTGCTCGCGCAGAATGGCTTTGAGGGGATAAAAGTGCTGCGTGATCTGGCGGGACTTGACCGTGTTGTGACCGGCCGCCGGCCGTCTGCCAAAAGGAGCGGCGAAAGAGCGGCCGCGGATTAAGGAGGAGAAAAAATGTTTGACAAACTGGAAGATTTGCTGATGCGTTTTGAGGAAATACTGAATCTGCTCAACGATCCTTCGGTAATCGCGGAGCAGGGACGTTTTCAGAAGCTGATGAGAGAGCAGGGCAGTCTTTTGCCGATCGTCGATACGTATAAAGAGTACAGGAAAAACAAAGAGACAGAAGAAGAGAGCCTTATGATGCTTGAGGAGGAATCGGATGAGGAGATGCGCGAGATGCTCAAGGAGGAGCTTGCGGACGCGCGGAAAAACATCGCGGAACTCGAGAAGAAGCTGAAGATTCTGCTGCTTCCGAAGGATCCGAACGATGACAAGAATGTGATTGTGGAGATCCGGGCAGGCGCGGGCGGCGACGAGGCGGCCCTGTTCGCGGCCGAGATCTACAGGATGTACGTTCATTTCGCGGAAAATCAGCACTGGCGTGTCGAGACGATGGATGTGGAAGAAATCGGCATCGGCGGAATGAAGTATGTGAGTTTTATGATCACGGGACAGGGCGCCTATTCAAAGCTGAAGTATGAGTCGGGCGTGCACCGCGTGCAGCGTGTGCCGGAGACGGAGTCGGGCGGAAGGATCCACACCTCCACGATCACGGTGGCGATCATGCCGGAAGCGGAGGAGGTTGACGTCCAGCTCGATCTCAACGACTGCAAATTTGATGTGTTCCGCGCCTCGGGCAACGGAGGACAGTGCGTCAACACGACGGACTCCGCGGTCCGCCTGACCCATATACCGACCGGCATCGTTATCTCCTGTCAGGATGAGAAATCACAGCTCAAGAACAGGGACAAGGCGCTGAAGGTGCTCCGCGCGAAGCTGTATGACCTGGAACTCCAGAAAGCGCACGACGCCGAGGCGGAAGCGAGACGCAGCCAGGTGGGAACCGGCGACCGCTCGGAGAAGATCCGCACTTACAATTTCCCGCAGGGCCGCGTGACGGACCACAGGATCAATCTGACGCTGTACAAGCTGGAAAAGATCATGGACGGCGATATTCAGGAGATCATCGACAACTGCATCGCGGCGGATCAGACGGCGAAGCTGGCCAGGATGAACGAGAGCGCGTAAGCACGGAACAGAAGAAACAGAAGAAACAGAAGAAACAGAAGAAACAGAAGAAACAGAAGAAACAGAAGAAACAGAAGAAACAGGGGGCGCTGACGTGATACGGGAAATCTATGAACTGATAGAGGGCTATAGAGCAAAAGGCGTGCAGGAGGAGCGGGACCGCGCGGTCATGCTGCGCTATGTGGAACTGTTTGACGATATCCTGGAGAGGAAAAATGCGTTCGCGCATTTTACCGCTTCCCCGTGGATCGTGAACCGGGACGGGACGAAAGTTCTGCTGGTCTACCACAGGATTTTTGATTCCTGGGGATGGTGCGGCGGACACTGCGACGGGGACGGGGATTTTCTGGGTGTCGCGGTGCGGGAAGGCCGGGAAGAATCCGGCCTTTCTTCCGTTCAAAGTTTCTCGGGCGAGATCCTTGGACTGGATATCCTTCCGGTCGGACAGCACATGCGCAGAGGAGAATTTGTAAACGCACATGTACATCTGAACCTGACTTACCTCTGCACGGCAGACGAAAAAGAGCCTCTGCGCTATAAGGAGGATGAGACAAAGGGGGCCATGTGGACGGAACCGGAAATGGTTGCCTCGTATGTGTCTCCCTGGGATCGGGATATGATACCGGTGTACGAAAAACTGAACCGGAGAATGAGAGAATTTCTGAACAGATGAATCATTATGAAAATTAAGAAAAAATAAGCGCTTTTTTAGAAGTGTTTTTGTTGAAAATTATCCCTTTCCGTATGATAATGGAAATAATTCGATGGTTCGGTTATCCGGATGCGCTGCCATTTCCGGTCTGTTTTCCCGGAAGCGGAAGGAATCCGGCGGAAAGGGGGATCTGTATGAAAAAAGAGTATGTCCGTTTCAGAATGTTTCAAAAACAGCTGGGGAAGTATATTAAGAGGTGTTTTCTGTCGGCGTTTCTGTTGCTGATATCCGCCGGCGGCATGAAAGCGGGGGCTGAAGGCGCCTCGTTTGATTATATCGTGCCCGACGCGGATGTGCGCTTCCTGACGGAGCAGGAGATTTCCTGGATGTCCCTGCAGACGGTCTGCTACGCGAGGAATGAGATTTATGCGCGGCGCGGCTGGATTTTCCGGTCGAAGGAGCTGAGCGAGTATTTCGGAAATCAGGGCTGGTACTACGGAAGGATGACGCCGGAACAGTTTTCCGCGGACATTCTGAACCGGTATGAGACGGCGAACGTTCAGCTTCTGCAGAAGCGCGAGAATCAGCTCAGTCCGTCCGGCTATGTACTGGATGTCCCCGGATACAGTTTTGACGCGGTCTATTATGACCTTTACGGAGAGCCGGACGCCGGACTGGTGGACTGCGGATATGTAATTCCGGAGAGCGATACCCGGTATCTGACAGAGCAGGATCTCCGGGGCTGCACGCAGCAGGAGCTGTGCTACGCGAGAAACGAGATTTACGCGCGGCACGGGAGACTGTTCCAGTCTCCCGAGCTGAGCGGTTATTTTAATTCCAAAGCCTGGTATTACGGATACATTGATCCGGATGATTTTTCCACAGATGTGTTCAACGCGTATGAGAAGGCAAATGTCAGCCTGATCGACGACTTCGAGACTCGTATCTGCGGAAAATATGTTCTGGATCAGCCGGGATACCGCTATACCGGGGTCAGGAGTCTTGCGGACGGCATTGCGCAGGACTATGCGGAATCCTATATTTTTCCCGACAGCGCGAGCCGTTATCTGACAGATTCGGAGGCGGCCGTTCTGTCGGCGCGGACCCTCTGCTACGCGAAGAACGAGATTTATGCCCGTCACGGGAGATTATTCGACAGCAAGGAGCTGAGGGATTATTTCAACAGCCGTTCCTGGTATTACGGCTGGGTGGAGCCGTATGAGTTTTCCGACATGGTCTTTAATGTATATGAACAGGCGAACATAAAGCTTCTGGAAGAATACGAATACGAATATGCGCCCGGAGGGTATAAGCTTTATAACTGATGTCTGCGCCGCGGCCGCGGATACGGCTCCGGAACACAGGAATCCGAAGGAGCTGTGAGGAAGACGCGTGCTTTTACGGCTCGTGATTCCCGGCGTGGCGTTCCCGGTACTGGCGCGGCGTCTGTCCGGTCTTTTTTTTGAAAACACGGCTGAAGTAATGGACGTCCGAGATCCCTACCTGTTCCGCGATCGTTTTGATCGGGAGCTGGGAGGTCAGCAGAAGATCGGCCGCCCGCAGTACGCGCCGCGCGGTGACGTACTCGGTGAGGGACAGTCCGGTCTCCTTCCTGAAAAGTCCGGAGAGATAGGAACTGTTCACATTCAGCATTTCCGCGAAGTAGCCAAGAGTCAGCGGACGCGCGAGATCCATGTCGACGGCAAAAATAATTTCTTTTATCAAAGGCGGATAATTGTGAAACGACTGCAGCCTGCTCAGGCTGCAGTAATCTTTTGCCAGTTCCGCGGCCAGACTTCGGCATTCGTCGGAGCTGGCCGCGGATTCTATTTTCCGCAGCGACGCCGTGTGGACGCGCTCCAGATGCAGATCTTCGATGCCGGCGTCCCGCAGGGACTGTCCCATCAGCCCGCTCAGGAGAACAAGGTCGTATTTGAGTTCGGTCAGCTCGTCCTGAAGCCGTCCGGCTCCGCCTTTTTGAAAACGCTCGCTCATCACCTGGCAGGCTGCGTGCTCGTTCCCCTCCCGGATATACATGCGAAGCTGGTCCGTCTGGCGGTAGCGCAGGACGATGCCCGCAAGATCGGCGTCCGAGGGGACGCCGTCCGGAAAACTCCGGTCCGTATATTTAAAAATATTGTCAGTCATATCCCGGTTCCTTTCTGAATTTGTTCTGAAATTTTTCTTATTCATATTTTTGTACCTTTTGGAATACATTTGAACAGATTTATGTCTATTATACCAAACAAACAAAAATTATGCAAAAAAAACTAAAAATTGTGCGCTGAAAGAATCCATGAAAACTGGTATTCTATTATAGGTTTATTGTGCATTTTCACCAATTTACCGTTTACTTTACAAGAAGGGAGGTACCTATATGAAAATCAGCATACAGGAACTGCTGGTGGTCTTTATTGTTGCGCTGGTTATAGTGGGGCCGGACAAGCTGCCCATGTATGCGAAGAAACTGGGGATGGCCCTGGCTCAGTTCCGTAAGTTCTCCGAGGATGCTACGAAGGATATCCGCGAAAGCATCGTGGAACCGCTTGAAGAAGCGCAGCGCCCTCTCAGAGAGGCGATGGAGCCGATCACGGAGCTTGAGGAAAGTGTAAAGAGCAATGTAAAGGAGATTCAACAGTCATTTGCGGACATCGGCAAGCCGAAAAAGACATCCGATCCGTCGTCCGGAAAAGAAAAATCCGGTCATTCAGAGGAAAAAGGGGCGGATATCTCCAGGGACACGGCGGTCTCCGAAGCTGACCAGGAGCAGGGGGATTCTTCCGGAGAACCGGAGGCCTCAGGCGGGATTCCGGAAGAAGCGTCCGGATCCGGCGGAAACGGTGACAGTCAGGGCGGCGCCGAGGAGGCGGCATCCTGATGTTCGTGTAAATTTAAAGATCACATAATGCAAAAAAGGAGGAACACGGCTATGAAAATAGGAACGCAGGAGCTGCTGATCGTACTGGCAATCGTTGTTTTGCTGTTTGGCCCGACACAGATCCCGAAATTAAGCAGGATGTTTGGCAAGAGCGTCAAGAATTTCCGAGAGAGCATGTCTGAAGCTGAGGAAAAGGATGATTCAGGCAGCGCGGAGAAATCCGAGTCATAATGAGCGGAAAATCGGAAAAGAATATGACTCTGTCGGGACATCTGCGCGAGCTTCGGAACCGTGTGGTCGTCTGTATTGTCTGCCTCGTTGTTTCTTTTCTGGCAGGACTCAATTATTCCGAAGAGATTGTGAATATGCTGACTGACATGGGAACCGCGTACGGATACAGCTATGTGTTTATCTCGCCGCAGGAGCTTCTTCTGCAGTATTTTTCCGTGGCGATGCTGGCCGCGGTGTGCATTACGCTTCCGGTTATTCTTTATCAGATATGGGCGTTTGTTCAGCCGGGACTGAAGAAGAATGAAAATATGCTTTTTCTTTCCGCGCTGTTTTTCGGCCTGATCTGTTTTGTCACGGGAGTCATATTCGCGTATAAGATCATGCTGCCGTTCATGCTGCGCTTCCTGATCGGGCTGAGCGCGGGAAGCGATATCACGGCAGCGGTAAGCGTGCAGAATTATATCGGCTTTCTGCTTACGATATTTATGATCATGGGAGTCGTCTTTGAGCTGCCGGTGATCGCTGTTATTCTGACCCAGCTGGGGCTTGTGAAAGTCTCATGGATGAGAAAAGGCCGGAAGGTCGTCATTATTCTGATCTTCCTGATCGCCGCGCTGATTACGCCGCCGGATATCGTGTCGCAGATCATGGTGGCGTTTCCGATGATCGGCCTGTATGAACTGAGCATCGTCATCTGCGCGTTTCTTCAGAAACTCAGACGAAAAAAGAGAAGTGAAGAGGAAGCGGATGAGGAGTAAATAAATTTACTATTAACTAGTAGAAAGGAAGTTAAAAATGGGAAAGGGAAATGTTTCACGTGAGACGTGCGTGAAAGGTATTGCGGCTGTTGTGATAGCTGTTGCTTCGCTGGGGATGCTTCGCGTGGGGGATTATGTTCTTCCGCCGGAGATCAGTACAGAGGAAGGCGGCGAGGTCACGGCACAAGCCGAGGCCGTTACGGCTGCCGGCCTTACTTTTACGCCGGGAACCTATACCGCGACGGCGGCAGGCATGTCTGATGTCACAGTCACATGTACGTTTGATGAAGCGGGCATCACGGATATGACGGTAGACGTATCCGGGGAGACGCCCGGACTCGGAGCGGATATCGGGGATCAGATGATCGGGGCGATTCTCGCGGCGCAGTCTACGGATGTGGACAATGTCTCCGGAGTGACGATCACATCCACCGCGATCAAGACGGCGGTAGGCGACTGTATCGCGCAGGCTTCGGGAAGCGGCGGCGATGAGGCGGCGGAAGCGGCTGCGGAGGATGAGACAGCGGCAGAGGAGTCTTCGGAGGCTGTGACCGAGGCGGCGGAAGAATCTTCGGAAGCCGGTGTGGAAGCAGCAGAAGAGTCTTCCGAGGCTCCGGCAGCAGAAGCAGATGATACGACAGCTGCGGCAGGAGCTTATGTGCCGGGCACCTACACGGCGGTCGGACAGGGAATCGGCGGAGACGTGACGGTGGAAGTTACGTTTGACGAGAGCTCTATTACGGATATGACGGTTGACGTGTCGAATGAGACGCCGGGACTTGGAGCGGACATCGGAGATCAGATGATCGAAGCGGTCAAGGCGGCGCAGTCGAGCGAAGTGGACAGCGTTGCGGGCGTGACGATCACGTCCGACGCGATCAAGGCGGCCGTGGCGGACTGCATGGAGCAGGCCAAGGCGGGAAGCGCTGAGGCAGCCGGAACAGAGGAAGCGGCGGAGACCGAGGCAGCAGAGGCAGGAGCGGACGAAAGCGCTGCGGCAGAGACCGAATTTACGGGAGTTCTGGCAGGCGGACCGGACGTGGAGGAGACCGAGGCGGAGCCTGAGACGGCGTCCGGGCTGGAAGGAGTCCTGGCAGCGGGAGCGCAGCCGGAGGATGCTGAAGCGGAAAACGGAACCGAGGAAGCAGAGTCTGCGGCTGAGGCGCCGGAAGCAGGAGCTTATGTGCCGGGAACCTATACGGCTTCCGCGAAAGGAATCGAGAGCGACGTGACCGTTGAAGCAACGTTTGATGAAAGTTCCATTACGGATGTGACGGTTGATGTGTCCGGCGAGACGGCCGGAATCGGAGCCGAGATCGGCGACGTTATCACAAAGCAGATCCTTGACGCGCAGTCAGGCGAAGTGGATGGCGTGGCGGGAGCTACGATTACATCCGACGCGGTCAAGGCGGCTGTGGCGGACTGTATGGAGCAGGCCAAGGCGGGAAGCGCTGAGGCGGCCGGAACAGAGGAAACGGCGGAGACCGAGGCGGCAGGCGCGGACGAGAGCGCTGCGGAAGAGACCGAATTTACGGGAGTTCTGGCAGGCGGACCGGACGTGGAGGAGACCGAGGCGGAGCCTGAGACGGCGTCCGGACTGGAAGGAGTCCTGGCAGCGGGAGCGCAGCCGGAGGATGCTGAAGCGGAAAACGGAACCGAGGCGGCAGAGGAAGCAGAGTCTGCGGCTGAAGCGCCGGAAGCAGGAGCTTATGTGCCGGGTACCTATACAGCTTCCGCGAAAGGAATCGAGAGCGATGTGACCGTTGAAGTAACGTTTGATGAGACTTCCATCACAGAGGTGGCGGTCGATGTATCCGGCGAGACGGCCGGAATCGGAGCTGAGATCGGCGGCGTCATCACAAAGCAGATCCTTGACGCACAGTCAGGCGAAGTGGACGGCGTGGCGGGAGCTACGATTACGTCCGATGCGGTAAAGGCAGCGGTTGCGGACTGCATCGCGCAGGCTTCTGGTCAGGGCGGAGAGGAAGCCGCGGAAGCGGAGACTGAGGCCCAGACGGAAGCAGGAGCGGAAAAAGTGCCGGAGACAGAGACGGAAAACTGATCGTTTCATGAAATTGTCAGCGCGGACGGGGATTCACGGCGCGTCCGGCTGATAAATAAGCGGCGGGATCCCGGGGATTCCGCGGCGGCATAAAATCACTGTTAGCGTATTGTTAACGGAAAGGAAGAGAACTATGGTAAAAGCAACAATTTCCCGAGGTACATTTGTACTGGGTATCCTGGCAGGCGCGCTCAGTGTCGCGGTGCTCATAGGGATCCAGTTCGGAGAGTACAAGTATAATGAGCTAGGATCCGCACAGCCGGCAGTCACCCCGGCCGCCTTAAGCGGACTTGCCTTTACTCCCGGGACCTACACGGCAACGGCTGCGGGCATGGCGGATGTCACTGTGGAGTGTACCTTTGACGAGACCACAATGACAGATATGAAGGTGGACGTATCCGGCGAGACGGCAGGCATCGGAGCGGAGATCGGCGACGAGATGAGGGAGAAATTCCTTACCGCCCAGTCCTGCGACGTGGAGGGGGTTTCAGGGGCCACAATTACGTCCGGCGCGCTGAAGACCGCGGTTGCGGACTGCATGTCCCAGGCTTCCGGCGAAACAATTACCGTAGGCGGCGGAAAATAGGAAGCGCGTGTGCGTGTCCGCCGGCCAGCCGGAACGGCCGCGCGGCGGATCGGTCATGGAATGTTTTCATGACAAATTTGAAGCATCTACAGCAAACGCCCGATGCAGGTGCCGTTTGCTGCAATAAAAGATGGGAGGTAACATATGAGTAACAAAACGTTTCGGGGAGGAGTCCATCCCGAAGGGCATAAGGAAATCTCGAAAACCCAGCCGGTCGAAGTTTTCCTTCCCAAGGGAGATATGGTCTATCCCCTCAACCAGCATATCGGCAAGCCCGCGAAGCCTGTCGTGAAAAAGGGCGACAAAGTGCTTGCGGGTCAGCTCATCGCGGAAGCGGACGGTTTTGTGTCCGCGAACATCGTGAGTTCCTGCTCCGGTACGGTTAAGGCGATCGAGGAGCGCTGCGTCGCTTCCGGCGCGAAGGCAATGAGTATCGTAATTGAAAATGACGGCGAATTTACGCTTGCTCCGGGAATCGGCGAGGAGCGCGATCCGGACGATCTGTCCAATGAAGAGATTCTTGACGCGATCCAGATGGCGGGTATCGTCGGAATGGGCGGCGCCGGTTTCCCGGCCCGCGTCAAGCTTGCCCCGAAGGATCCGGATTCGATCGAATATATTATCGCGAACGGTTCCGAGTGCGAGCCATACATAACCTGCGACGATCAGCTGATGCAGAACGAGCCGCACGCGATCGTCGGCGCGATCAAGCTTCTGATGCAGCTGTTCCCGAACGCGGTCGGCGTGGTCGCGATCGAGGATAACAAACCGGACGCGATTGCGACTATGCAGGGTGTCTGCAACAATGAGAAAGGGATTTCCGTTCTGCCGGTACAGGCGAAGTACCCGGAGGGCGGCGAGCGAAGCCTGATCGGCGTCGTGACGGGCCGCCAGCTTCGGTTCGGACAGCTCCCGGCTGAGCTCGGCTGTGTCGTCTGCAACGTGAGTACGCTGAACGCGATCTACCGCGCGGCCTGCAAGAATGAGCCGCTGATGGAGCGCCTGTTTACCGTTTCCGGGGATGCGGTCGCGAATCCGCGCACGATGTCCGTGAAGATCGGTACCTCCTGCGCCGAGCTGCTTGAGGCGGCCGGCGGGATCAAGTCGGGCTGCGAGGCCGCGAAAGTTCTCTCCGGCGGACCGATGATGGGTATCGCAATGCCGTCCCTGGATGTTCCGGTCTGCAAGAACAACAATGCGATGACCGTGCTGTCAAAGGATGAGGTCGCGCTTGCGGAAAAGAAGATGACGGCCTGCATCCGCTGCGGACGCTGCGGTCATGTCTGCCCGCTCGGACTTGTCCCGCAGATGATGGCGGAGGCCGCGGAGCGCGGTGATTATGAGCGTTACGAGAAGAAATTATACGGGCTTGATTGTATCGCCTGTGGTACCTGTACCTACATCTGCCCGGCCAAGAGGCCGCTGATGCAGCTGTTCAAACAGACCAAGGCCGCGATCATGGCAGCGAAGAGAAGGTAAGGGGGACGGAGAAAATGAATACAAAACTGTTTAATGTTTCATCCAGCCCGCATATCAGGAATAAGCTGACGACCGGAAGCGTCATGTTCGACGTTGTGCTGGCACTGCTGCCGGCTACGGTTTTCGGCGTTTACCGCTATGGGCTGCGTGCGCTTCTGATAATCGTCACCTCGATCCTTTCCGCGGTTGTGACAGAATTTATATTTGACCTTATTGCAAAGAAAAAGAATACGGTAGCGGACGGCAGCGCGGTTGTCACGGGTCTTCTGCTGGCGCTTTCCCTGCCGCCGACGGTTCCGCTCTTTATCCCGTACCTTGGCTCTTTCTTCGCGATCCTCTTTGTAAAATGCTGTTTCGGAGGACTTGGAAAGAACTTCATGAACCCGGCGCTTGCGGGCCGCTGCTTCCTGCTGATCTCCTTCGGCGGGATCATGACGGACTTTGCGGTTGACGGCGTGAGCGGCGCGACTCCGCTTGCAGCCATGAAGGCCGGGGAAGTGATCAACATTGCGGATACATATCTCGGATTTACTCCGGGCGTAATCGGCGGTTCCGCGCTGGCGCTGCTCCTTGGCGGGCTGTTCCTGTGGCTGGCCGGCGGGATTACGTTTGAGATTCCGGCAGCGTGCATCGTCGCGTTTACGGCTTTTATGGCGATCTTCGGAGGCCAGGGCTTTGATATCCCGTTCCTGCTTGCGCATCTGTGCGGCGGCGGTATCCTGATGGGCGCGTTCTTCATGGCTACCGACCCGGTCACCAGCCCGGTGACGTCCTCCGGCCAGCTGATGTTCGGCGCGATCGTCGGTATTCTGGCGGCTCTGTTCCGTACGAACGGCACGGCGGCGGACTCTGTCAGCTACGCGATCATTCTTGGAAACCTGCTTGTACCGTTTATCGACAAGATTTCCGTTCCGAAGCCGACCGGCTACCGCGGAGAGGATCCGAAAGGAAAGAAGACCGGCTTCCC
>CANRGB010000030.1 GCA_947630005.1 uncultured Lachnospiraceae bacterium | reverse complement strand
GAAAGGTCATGCGTTCCATGTTCACATGGAAAAGCATGACACTGAGACCCCAAAAACACCGAAAAGAAGCCATTTTTTATGGAAAAATGTGCGGATTTGAGGTGTTTCAAGATTTCGAAAGCACGAAGTGCGGAGAAATCTGTGGCATCATGGGGGCAAAATGTCTTTTGCCCCCAGCATCATAGAATAAAAAAGAGTACAAGCCAAATCAAAGAGCAGGCAATTATTTCCGCGGGCGGTGTGCCGGGCGGACAGGAAGAAAGGGTGGTAAAAATGAGTATTTCAAAAGTGTATTTTACGGATTTCAGGACGAGCTACATGGGGGAAAATATGCCCGCGAAGCTGAAAAGACTGGCGAGGGAGGCCGGTATCGGCGGGATCGACATGGACGGGAAATTCGTCGCGATCAAAATGCATTTCGGAGAGCTGGGGAATGTCAGCTACCTGAGACCGAATTATGCGAAGGCAGTGGCGGATCTTGTGAAGGAGCTTGGCGGAAAGCCGTTTCTGACTGACTGCAATACGATGTACCCGGGTTCCAGAAAGAACGCGCTGGAACACCTGGAATGTGCGTGGGAGAATGGTTTTACGCCTTTGACGGTCGGATGTCCGGTCATAATCGGCGACGGTCTGAAGGGGACGGATGATGTCGCTGTGCCGCTTGAGGGCTGCGATTATACGAAGGAGGCGCGGATCGGCCGGGCGATTATGGACGCGGATGTTTTTATCAGCCTGACGCATTTCAAGGGGCATGAGATGACAGGGTTCGGCGGCACCATTAAAAATATCGGGATGGGGTGCGGCTCGAGAGCAGGGAAAAAGGACCAGCATTCCAGCGGGAAGCCGGCTATTGATCCCGAAAAGTGCCGCGGCTGCCGAAGATGCCAGAGGGAGTGTGCCAACAATGGTCTGGTTTTTGACGAGGGCAGCCGGAAGATGCATGTGGATGAGGCTTTCTGCGTCGGATGCGGAAGGTGCCTGGGAGCCTGCAATTTTGACGCGATCGATTTTGTGCAGGATCAGGCGGTCGCCATTTTGAACGCCAAGATGGCGGAGTACGCGAAGGCTGTCGTGAGCGGGCGCGAAAATTTCCATCTCTCGCTTGTGGTGGACGTTTCTCCTTACTGTGACTGCCACGGGGAAAACGACGCGCCGATTCTGCCGAATATCGGAATGTTCGCGTCTTTCGATCCGGTGGCGCTGGATCAGGCCTGCGCGGATGCCTGTCTGAAAGCGGAGCCGCTGAAAAATTCTCTGCTGGGCGACAACATGGCTTCGGCGGAGTTCGTCGATCACCACGATCATTTCAGGAATACGACGCCGGAGTCGGAGTGGGAGACGCAGCTGATCCACGGGGAAAAGATCGGCCTTGGAAGCAGAAAGTATGAGCTTGTCGTAATAAAATAATGCCAGGGCCGAAAGGTCATGCGTTCCATGTTCCCATGGAAAAGCATGACACTGAGCCCCCCAAAACACCGAAAAGGAGCCGTTTTTATGTGAATAATCCCGGTTTTTCCGGCTCCTCCCTTGTGGTTCCCGCGCTTACGTAGGTGACGGGGAAACAGATCAGGGGCGGCTTCGCGCCCAGGTTGTCCTGCAGAAGCAGCTGGACGCACATGGCCGCGATATCTTCCAGCGGCTGGACGATCGTAGAGCAGACGTAATGAAGATCTTCGAAGAGCTGCAGGCCGTCGAATCCGATCACCTGGACGTCTTCGGGGACTCTTACGTTCATTCTTTTTAAAAATTTTATAATATGATAGGCGACCATATCCGTAACGCAGAAAAGCCCGTCGAAATCAAACCGCCCGTCATGCATATGTTCCTGCAGGAATGCGTCGAATTTTTCGATAGGTTCGCCGTCCTGCAGGATTTTTGATTCATAATTCAGGTTTCTTGCCAGACAGCCGTTCTCGAAACCGGATCTGCGTTTGTTCGGCTCGTTGGTAAGAGATGAGCCGACGCGCAGAAACGCGACGTTTCTGCAGCCGAGGTCGGCCAGCTTTTCGGCCGCCATCTGCCCGCCCATGAAATTATCGCAGGTAACGCAGGGGATGCCGGCGCCCACGGTACGGTCGATGGAGATGAAGGTAATGTCCGGATTAACCTCGAGATTGGGATTGTAGGTCAGACCGATGATCCCGTCCACTTTGTTCTGCTGCGCTATGGTGATATATTCCTGCTCAAAAGCCGGGTCGGACTCCGTGCAGCAGAGCAGCATGCGGTATTTCCGCCGGGTCAGTTCTCTGTTGATCAGCTGCGTCAGTCTCGCGAAGTAAGGATTGCTCACGTTGGGCATAAGGACGGCGACCGAGTAGGTTCTGCTCGCTTTAAGTCCCTGGGCATAGCTGTTTACCTGGTAATGCAGTTTGCTGATCGCGGCTTCCACGCGCAGCCGGTAGGATTCGCCTACGGGCAGTCCGTTGATTACCTTGGAGACCGTGCCGAGCGCGACGCCTGCTTCCAGGGCGACATCCTTCATGGTGGGGGCCGAACTCTTTTTTCTCATAGGGAGAACTCCTTTCACGCTTCTGTTGATTTCATGAAACGATTATACAATAATGTTTCATGTATGTAAAGAAAATTTTAAATCATGCATGAAACGTTTCACAATAGCAAAGACTCACGAATCAGGGGCAATGATTTTGTAAAAAACCAATAAATATAAAGGTTATTGAGAAAATCTCATTGACAGAATGACGAGGAAATGATAAACTTTTTTACACCATAAAAATAACGTTTCATGAAAATAATATAACATGATGCCAGGGTCGAAAGGTCATGCGTTCCATGTTCACATGGAACGCATGACACTGAGACCCCAAAAACACCGAAAAGAAGCCATTTTTCATGGAAAAATGTGCGGATTTGAGGTGTTTTAGGATTTCGAGAGCACGAAGTGCGAAGAAATCCGTGGCATCATGGGGGCAAAATTCTTTTTGCCCCCAGCATCATAACATAAAGCGGTGAAGATGATGGGTGAGAGAGACGTAAAAGAAGCGGAACGCCTGATGGATGAGGAGGCATAAGCGGTTATGGCAGGAAAGGTTACAATGCAGGATATTGCGGACGCGCTTGGAATTTCCCGGAATACAGTGTCCAAGGCGATCAACAATAAAGGGGTTCTTGCGGGAGCCACACGGGAAAGAGTGCTGAAAAAGGCGGCGGAACTGGGATACAGGCAGTTTTCCCGCGCAGATGAAGGAAGTTCCGACGGCGGGGGAGGGCTTTTGCCGGCGGAGCCGCCTTCCGGGGAGGGGGAAACTGCGGATGACGGAGAACGTTTGACGGAGGGCAGTGAGAAACAGGTTTCTTTCTGTCCTTCGGCCTGCCGGGGCATGATCGCGGTATTTACCACGATGACGCTGGGATCAAATCATTTTCCGGCCGTGATGCTGGATCGGTTCCGAAGTGAATTTCTGCGCTCCGGCTATGGTTTTGTAATCTATCCGATTGGGAAGAACGAGGTGAGGAATCTGTATCTGCCGCATTCTTTTCACCGGGAAAATACGGCGGGCATCATTTGTTTTGAAATATTTGACCGCCCGTACTGTGATATGCTCTGCGAGATGGGGCTGCCCGTTCTGTTTGTGGATGCCCCGGTTTCTTTCTGCCATGACACGCCGAAGGCGGACCGGCTTCTGATGGAGAATTATTCGGGCATTTATTCTCTGGTTGGCGAGATGGTCCGGAGAGGAAAGAAGAAGATCGGCTTTATCGGGGAGACGGACCGCTGCCAGTCTTTCTGGGAGCGGTATCTGGCCCTTCTGGATGCTTTTATTATGTTCGGTCTTCCGCATAAGAAGGAATGGTGCATTACGGGACGCCGGGAGGCGGAAGATGCGTCGGATCAGGATTATCAGATCTATCTTACGGAAAAGCTCCGGAATCTGAAAAAGCTGCCGGACGTGTTCCTCTGCGCGAATGATTACGTCGCCGTTCATGTGCTGAAAAGCTTCCGGGAACTTGGAATCTCCGTCCCGGACGACGTGTATCTGTGCGGATTTGACGATTCCTTTAATTCGACGATTATTACGCCTTCTCTCACAACGGTCCGCGTCCAAGGAGACGCACTGGGAAATTCCGCGGTCTGGCTGCTCTTGTCGCGTATTCAGGATCCGGATCTGAATTACCGCACGGTCTATGCGGAGACGGTGCCGGTATACCGGGAGTCCACGGGGGACGGTCAGTGAGCGGCCTGTAAAATTCCAGAAACTGTGCCGGCGGCATTTCTGCGTACAGCGGAGTATGCAGAAAGGCTTTTGAAGAGCGGTTACAACAGGTAAAAACACACTTTCAGTAATGGACGGGAAAGTGTTTTTGTGCTATAATCCCACCGAGCAAAGCGAAGACCGCGGGAATGCAAAAGGCGCGAAGCAGCCCGCGGGCTTTTATTTATGGTTTTGCCTGGATGAAAGAAAAAAGACAGACAGAAAGACGGGAGGGAGAAGGATGAGCAAAAAAATCGGGTATGAGACAGAACTGAGTATGTTTTTATGCCTGATCCTGCGGCATGATCCCGGGGTGATCGGCATCACGGTGGATGAGCACGGCTGGGCAGATGTGGACGAGCTGATCGCCGGGATTGCGCGTTCCGGAAAAACGATCGACAGGAAGCTGCTGGAAAAGATTGTCGCGGAGGATAAGAAGGGGCGGTATTCATTTAGCGGGGATGGAAGGCTGATCCGGGCGAACCAGGGACACAGTATCCCGGTCGACGTCGAGCTGGAGCAGAAATGTCCTCCGGATGTGCTGTACCACGGCACGGCGGCAGAATTTATCGACAGCATCAGAGCGCAGGGGATCAAGCGCATGAGCCGTCTGTATGTCCATTTCTCAACGGACCGTGAGACGGCCGTCAAAGTCGGGAGACGGCATGGAAAGCCGCAGGTTCTGACCGTGGATACCGGACGGATGCACGGCGGCGGGATCCCCTTTTATCTTTCGCATAACGGTATCTGGCTGACAGAGTATGTCGCTCCCGATTACATCAGATGGGAGGATACAGAGCCCGAAACATGAAAAAAGGCCCGGGAGGGCCTTTTTTCATGCGCAGGTCTGTTGTAAGGAAATCAGTTGCTGCAGCAGCATGCGGCCGCGCAGGCGGCAGGAGGAAAAACCGCCTCCTGCTCGATCACAGGCCCGTGTAAGAAAATCATCTGCCGGCACAGCATGCGGGCAGGAGAAAAACCGCCTCCTGCCCGATCCGGATAATTTCTCTACTCGTACCGCAGCGCGTTGATCGGCTTCAGCTTTGCGGCTTTGTTTGCCGGATAGATGCCGAAGATGACGCCGACCAGGAAGGAGAATCCAAGCGCGACGGATGCCGTGCCGCCTGTGATCGCGAAATGGTAGTCGGGATAGAGTGTATTGATCGTCGTAAGGACGCCCTGGCTGATGACCATTCCGATCAGGCCTCCGGTCAGGGAGAGGATGACGGACTCGATCATAAACTGCACGATGATGTCGGTGCGCTGTGCGCCGATCGCCTTGCGGATACCGATCTCGCGGGTACGCTCCGTGACGGAGACGAGCATGATGTTCATAATCCCGATGCCTCCGACCAGGAGTGAGATTCCCGCGATCGCGCCGAGCAGAAGCTCCATTGTCGCCATGACGTCGTTGATCGTATCCATGATATCCGTGAGGTTGACGATGCTGTAGCTGTCGTCGTCCCCGTATTTTGCCATCATCGCCCGGTCGAGCGCGGTCTCGGCGTCGTCGGTCGACGCGTCCTCGCTGACAGACACATAAAAATTCGTGACGTTGACCGAGGACAGCAGACGCTGGGCGTTCGTGAACGGGAGATAGATTTCCGTGTTGCTGCTGCCGAACATGGTTTCCTGCGCTTCCTCAAGGACGCCGACGATGCGGTAATCCCGGCCGGAGAGGCGGAGCGTGCGGCCGACCGCGTCCGCGTTCGTTCCGAACAGATCCTTCGACACGGTAGGCCCGATGACGCAGATACTCAGCCGGTAGTCGACGTCGGTCTGTGTGATGCCGCGCCCGGACGCGAGGGACATGCCCTGTACCGCGTCGTAGGAAGCGGTGATCCCGGTGATCGAGACGTCGGAGGAATTGCCGTCGGCCCTCGCCGTTCCCCTGCCGCTTAGGGTGGGGGAGACGCGGTCAATGCCGTCCAGATCCGCGAGCGCCTCAACTTCACCGAGCGTCAGCCGCTTGGAGGTATTGGTGACGGAGACGACGAGCTGGTCGCCGCCAAGATCGTCGAGCGATTCCGTCACGGTGTTGGTCGCTCCCTGCACAAGGGAGATCAGCAGAGTGACCGCCATGACGCCGATGATAATGCCGAGCATTGTCAGAAAGGAGCGAAGTTTGTTGGAGAGGACGGCGGCGACGGCCATCTTGCCTGCCTGTGAAAATTTCATTGAGCGTCACCTCCGTTTCTGTCCACGGATGATTCGCGGCTGCCGGGAGAAACCTGCGGCTGTTCCTCGGACTGGTTTTCTGAAGCTGCCGTCTGTCCGGAAAGAGGATCGGCCGACGCCGTGTGGTCCGGATCTGACAGATGTTCAGGTCCGTCCGCGGAGCTGTCTGAATCCTGCCTGCTGTCCGATATAATGCGCCCGTCGAAGAGCCGCACGCGCCTGGGAGCCTGGGCCGCAATCTCGTTGTCATGGGTGATCAGAACAAGCGTGTTCCCCTGCGCGTGCAGGTTTTTCAGAAGATCCATGATATCTTTTGTCGAATGAGAATCGAGGTTTCCGGTCGGTTCGTCGGCCAGGATCAGCGTCGGCCGCGTGACAAGCGCCCGCGCGACGGCCACCCTCTGCTGCTGTCCTCCGGAGAGCTGATTCGGGCGGTGGTGTACCCGGTGGGCCAGATCCACCTTTTCCAGCGCCTCCATGACGCGCTCCCTGCGTTCATGGGCGGAAACGCCCTGATAGATCAGCGGAAGCTCCACGTTCTCGTAGGCGGTCAGCTTCGGCAGGAGATTGAACTGCTGAAAGATGAAGCCGATCTTCCGGTTGCGCAGGATGCTCTGCTGCCGTTCCGACAGGTCGGAGACCTCCTGCCCGTCGATCATGTAAGTTCCTTCGTCCGCCGTATCGAGGCAGCCGATGATGTTCATCAGAGTGGATTTTCCGCTTCCGGAAGCGCCGATGATCGCGACAAACTCGTGATCCCGGATCGTGAGCGATACGCCGTCAAGCGCGTGGACTTCCTCGCCGCCAAGCTGATAGATTTTCCTGATATCATGCAGTTCGATCATATCAGTTGTCACCTCCCCGGAATTCGGCGCGGCTTTGTTCCATCATATCCATCATTTTTTCAAAATCTGTTTTTCCTACGACTGTGACGGTATCGCCTTCGGAAAGACCTTCCAGGATCTCGGCCTCCGTGTTGTTGACAAGGCCGAGCGTGACGGGAACGGCCCTCTGCGTCTCGCCTTCCACGACGGTCACATAGTTCTGTCCGTCGTCCGTCTGCACGGCGTCCACGGGTACGATCAGCGCGTTTTCTTTCTCATCGGTGACGATGGTCGCCGTCGCGCTCATGGAGGTCTTCAGCTTTTCTATTCCGGGAACCTCGATGGTGACGGTGTATCTTGTCACGCCGCCGGTGTTGGTTCCGAGGGCGGACACTTTTTCGACGGTGCCTTCGTAAGTCTCGGTGTCGAATGCGTCAAATACGATGGACGCGCTCTGCCCCGCGGTGACGCCCGCAATGTCGAGCTCGTCGATCTCGGCCTTGAGCCAGAAGCGGTCGGTGGAGATCAGGCGGTACATCGGGGCGTCTTCCGAGATCATGGTCTGCTCCTGCAGGGCGAGGTCAGATACGATGCCGTCCGTTTTTGCGGTGATCTCGGGGCTGCGCTGCAGTGTGCGGAGCTCCTGAAGCTGTTCCATCAGCTCCTGGCGGTCCTCAAGCAGCGTCAGATAAGTACCGTTGTAAGTATAATTGCGCCGTGTCAGGAGCGTGCTCCCGGCGTCCACATGATCGCCGATGTCCACGCTGATCTCGTCGACGATGCCGTAGGTTCCGTCCACCAGATACGGGTGGTTGGACGCGAGATAGCCGGTCCCGAGAAATACGCCGTTCTCGTCGGTCACGGACGCCTCGGTATCCACCTGGTAATTGGAGCCGTCCTCGATGATGACTGTGCACTCGCCGTTGTCAGAAGACTGAACCGTTCCGTCCACCTCGTAGCTCAGGAAAGAGACGGTCACTTCGTCGCCGGGCTTTAAAGACCGGTCGGATTTTATGACGACTTTCAGCTTTCCGTCCGCGGAGATCTCCATAAGTCCGCCGTGATCCGCGACGATGTCCGACAGGTATTCGTCCGGACGCGCGAAAATCCTTTTTATCCGTCCGGTCACGGGGGAAGTCAGAGAGGAGGAACCGGAGTCGTCAAGTCCGGAGATGGACGAGTTGATCTCCGAGAGCTGGTCTTCGAGAAGAGAGATCTGGTCGTCCAGCGAATCCTGGTCGACCGTCGCGATCACGTCTCCCGCGGCGACGATATCACCGTTCTCAGCCTCCACAGTGTCAATTTTCATCGTGTAGTCGGAGGAGACGAGCACATCGTCCGCCGGTTCGATAAAGCCGCTGCCCTCCGTCGTCAGCCGGATTGTGCCGATGTGCGCCTGCTCCGTCGTGATGTTGGACGGAAGAAGCGCGGAAGTTCCTTTTTTTCCGGCCAGAACGGATACCGCGGCCAGGGCTGCCAGCACGAGCAGAAGGATCAGCAGGATCAGAAATAATCTGCGGGTTTTCCTTTTCTTTTTCATTTCAATACCTCCTTATGATTAGGAAACTTTACCATGCAATTATGAATGATTTATGAACAAAAAAGATTTTACAAAATTTTTATAAGATTGAGAAGAACGGCGCGGAAAATTATCTTCGGAGAGAAGGCAGAATATCCGCTCATGCAAAAAGCCTGCGGCAGGGCAGGCTCTTTGCGGGTGTTCCGGGACGCTTTTGGGGCGGCATCGAGGATACGTTTATTCTCCGATGTACATATGGTAAAGCTCGTCGTCCGCGACCACCTTACGGATATCCTCGTAGAGATCCGCGGACGCTTCGCGCATCTGCTCCCGCAGCTCGTCGGAGAGCTCCACGATCTGCGCGCCTCCCTCCTCGCAGATGGCGATACGGTCATTCGCGCGGGAGAGCGCCTGCTCGCGGGAGTAGTCGCGTGCGGTCTGGGCGGCCTCGGCGATGATGTCCTGCTGTTCCTGCGGAAGCTCCTGCAGGAATTTCTGGTTCGTGATCAGGCTCAGCAGGTGCGGCAGGTGATTGGTCTGTACGACGTAGTCCTGCTGTTCGTAGAACTTGTTGGATACGACGACCTCATACGGATTTTCCTGCGCGTCGATCGTATTTTGCTGCAGGCCGATATAGACCTCGGAGAAGGCCATCGGGGTCGGGTTCGCGCCGATCGCGGACCAGAACGCCATATGGTAGGAATTCTCCATCGTGCGGATCTTGACACCCGAGAAATCGCTCAGCTTTTCGATGTTTTTGTTGGAGGTCATGACGCGGAAGTTCTGGTCGCTCATGCCGAGCAGCGCGATGCCTTTCTCCGCGTAGATCTCGTTGATTTTTTTCATAAATTCCTCATTGTCCAGCACCTTGTGAAGCTCGGTGATCTCACCGAACACGCACGGCAGGTCGAAGAGGCAGAGCCGCGGCAGATAGCTGACCTGCGGGGCCGTGTTCTGGACGACAAACGGGATATCCCCGCACATGACGCTCTCGAGAAGCTCGGTATCTCCGCCAAGCGAGCTGTTCGCGTAGACTTCGATGCTCAGTTCCCCGTCTGAGAGACGGTTGACTTCCTCGGCGAATTTTTCCGCGTAGAGCTGTGTGACCGTATCCTCCGGGCTGGCCGTAGCCAGAACCCAGGCGTATGTCTGTCCTTTTTCCTGGCAGCCGGTAAGGAAGAAAGCGGATGCCAGAAGCATTGTCAGTAAAAGCGTTAATTTTTTCATGCCGTCTTCCCTCCTATACCAGTAATAAGCTGATCTGCGGAATGTAGGTGATCAGCAGCAGCGCGACCATGAACAGTGCGATCATCGGCATGGCCTTCTTCGCGATCTGCATGACGGGCACCTTCGACATGGAGCTTGCGACAAACAGATTGACGCCGATCGGAGGGGTCACAAAGCCAATTGCGAGATTGACGACCATGATGATTCCGAAATGAACGGCGTCCACGCCGAACGACGCGACGATCGGCATCAGGATCGGAGCGAGGATCAGGATCGCCGGGCTGGTGTCCATGACCATGCCGACCACGAGGAGCAGCAGGTTGATTACAAGCAGGATCGTGAATCTGGTCGTGAACGCGCCGGTCATCCACGCGGATACCGTCTGCGGCACATGCATCAGCGTCAGGATTCTCGAGAACGCGACGGAGGCCGCCAGGATGAAGAGGATCGGACAGAACGTGCGCACCGCCTCACGGAGCACATCGATCAGATCCTTCGGCTTTAAGGTCCGGTAGACAAACATGCTGATGATCAGCGAGTAGAATACGGCGATCACGGCAGCCTCCGTCGGAGAGGTCACGCCGGAGTAGATGCAGCCGAGGATGATCACCGGAGTCAGAAGCGCGAAGAAGCTTGAGAAGAAGACCTTCCCGAAGCCCCTGCTGTGAAGCTCTCCGACGATCTCACGGATTTTTTCTTTGTCCTCGCCATACCTTTTGCAGTGGTAATAGGCGTATCCCATCAGGATCGCGGCGATCAGGATACCGGGGATGATGCCGGCGATGAACATGCTGCTGACAGATGCTCCCGTCGCCTGCGCGTACAGGATGAACGGGATGCTCGGCGGGATGATGACACCGAGTCCGCCCGCGACGGCGACGAGGGCGACGCTGAACCGTTTGTCGTAGCCCATCTCGAGCATCAGCGGGATCGTCATGCTTCCGACGGCCGCGACAGTCGCGGGGGCGGAGCCGGAGATCGCGCCGAAGAACAGGCAGGTGATGACGACCGCGCACGGGATTCCGGCGGTCAGGTTTCCGACAAAGTAGCTGAATACTTCAAACAGTTTTTTTGAGACGCCGCCTTTCGACATGATGATGCCGGAGAGGACGAACATCGGGATCGCGAGCAGCGGATAGGAATTTACGCCGCCGAGCGCCGAGCGCAGGATATAGACGCCGCTGACTGTGAAGGAGTCGGACAGAAGGCTCGGCAGAATGCTGGCGATTCCGACTGACAGGCCAACCGGTACGGCCAGCAGCAGAAGCACCACGAATACAAGCATGATAAAAAGGGTCATGATTTCTTACCTCCGATCAGATTTCTGGCTTCGCGCAGCCACGCCTGGAAGACGCGCACGGTCAGCAGGATAAAGCCGACGAGCGGCGCGGACTGGATAAAGTACATCGGAAGATGCAGTGCGGCGCTTGTCGCGTGGGAGTCGATCGACTGCTGTACGTAGGTGACGGAAAACGGCAGCATCACAATGCAGAAAGCGAGCACGAGCGTGTGACGCAGAAGACGCAGTCCCGTCTGTCCCTTTGCCGGGAGGATGGAAAGGAACTGTTCGATCTTAATGGAGATCCGTTTTTTGACACAGTAGCTGATGCTGATGAAGACCGACCATACGAACATGTACTGGGTCAGCTCCTCGGACCAGCTCAAAGACGTGTTCAGGCAGTAGCGCGCAAGGATCTGCATGCCCATCACGAGCACCATGCAGATCAGCAGGATGATCAGGATTGTTTCCTCGAGGTTGTCATCGAGCCATTTCAGAAATTTCATGTGATCTTTCCTTTCTGTAGATAATATTTGGGAAGGACGTTTTCGTGAAAAATTTCAGGAGTGTCCGCCGGAGGCGTTCCCGCTTTGTATCGCGGAACCTGCCATACTAATTGTAATGAATGTCCAGCACATTCTTCATGTGTTCGATCGGCATGTCAAGCCCGGTCCAGAGCTTGAAGGCGGCGGCTCCCTGGAAGAGCATCATGCCCTTGCCGTTCATCGTCCTGCAGCCGGCTTCGCGCGCCATTTTGAGCAGGGCTGTCTCCTCCGGCGCGTAGATCGCGTCCGTCACAATCAGATCCGGGCGAAGATAGCTGGCGTCCGGTATGTAAGTCAGCCCTTCCTGCGGCTTCATGCCGAGGCTGGTCGCGTTCGCGAGCAGACAACTGTCCGCGATCTCGGCTTTAAGGCGGTCAAGATCCTCAAGGTCATAGAAATTCGCCTTACAGTTCGTCTTCTCGTTGATCATCGCGACCGTGTCGATCGCGCGCTGGTGGAATTCGTCGCGGCGGTTGAATACGGACATCTCCTTTACGCCGTCGAGCGCCGCCTGCACCTGCATCGCCTTGCCGGCGCCGCCCGCGCCCACGATCGTGATCTTCTTTCCGATCACGTCGATGTTGTTGTCCTTCAGGGAGCGCATGTAGCCGATGCCGTCGGTGATATAGCCGGTCAGCACGCCGTCGTCGTTGACGATCGTATTCACGGCGCCGCACATCTGCGCCTCCGGGGACAGTTTGTCAAGATACTGCATGACCGCGATCTTGTTCGGCATCGAGAGGTTGCCGCCGCGCACCTTCAGGGCGCGCATGGACGCGATCGCTTCTTTTAAATTGCTCTGATCCACGTCAAAGCAGAGGTAAACGTAATCCAGCCCGAGATAGGAGGCCGCCTCGTTGTGCATCTGGGGGGACTTGGAATGCCGGATCGGATACGCCATCAGCGTCAGCAGCTCCGTATGTCCTGTGATTTGTTCTCGCATTTGTGTTCTTCCTTTCCTGATTTTATAAAGAACGAAATTATTCCGCTCGCTTTGCTTCGGCCGCGGACTGTGCCGGCAGCGGGAAGTCTTGCGCGGCCGTGCGTGTTCCGTTACAGGATTTAACGCATAAAAGCGGTAAAGCGACGAAGCCCATTCTACCACAGATCATGGATTCTGACCAGATGGTATTTGCGGCAAACAGCAAAATATTTGCTTAAAAAACCCGGTTTTTGTGCGCGCCGGGAGAAAAACCTGCCGGAGGCGGCGCGCGGGCACGGGAGAACCAAAGATTGGCAACAAGGAAACGGGAAGATATAACGGTTTCACAGTTACAGAAAGCCGGAAAAATGTTATTATAAGACAATAATGGGCTTGTATGCTTTCACAGACAGGAGGACATCAGATGAAGATTACATTTATGGGAGCGGGAAGTACTGTTTTTGCAAGAAATGTGCTGGGGGACTGCATGTGCACGCCGGCGCTTTGCGAGGCTGAGATTGCGCTGTATGATATCAGTGAACAGAGGCTGAGGGATTCCGAGATCATTCTGAACGCGATCAACCAGAATGTCAATGAAGGACGGGCTGTGATCCGTACTTATCTTGGAGCGGAAAATCGTAAAGACGCGCTGAGGAATGCGGACTTTGTTGTCAACGCGATTCAGGTGGGCGGCTACGAGCCCTGTACGGTCACGGATTTTGAGATCCCAAAGAAATACGGACTTCGCCAGACGATTGCGGATACGCTCGGAATCGGCGGAATCATGCGCGCTCTGCGTACGATTCCGGTGCTGGAAGAGTTCGCGCGCGATATGGAGGAAGTCTGCCCGAACACGCTGTTTTTGAATTATACCAATCCGATGGCGATGCTGACCGGATATATGAACCGCTATACAAAAATTCGCACGGTCGGTCTCTGCCACAGCGTGCAGGTCTGTTCGGAAACGCTCTTGAAAGAGCTCGGTATGGAGGATAAGCTGGAGGGGAGAAGAGAGACGATCGCGGGAATCAATCATATGGGCTGGCTGCTGGAGCTGTATGATAAGGACGGCAATGACCTCTATCCGGAGATCCGCAGGCGCGCAGCTGAAAAGAACGCGAACGAAAAACACAATGACATGGTGCGTTTCGAGTATATCAAGTACTTCGGCTACTACTGCACCGAGTCAAGCGAGCACAACGCGGAGTACAATCCGCTGTTTATTAAATCGCGTTATCCGGAAATGATCGAAAAGTATAATATCCCTCTGGACGAGTATCCGCGCCGCTGTGTGAAACAGATTGAAGGATGGGAGAAAGAGCGGGAGGATATTCTGAAAGATGGAAAGGTGACGCATGAACGCTCACTGGAATACGCTTCCTATATTATGGAAGCGGTGGTGACGGGGAAGCCCTACAAGATCGGCGGCAATGTTATCAATAACGGTCTGATCGAGAACCTGCCGGCGGAAGCCTGCGTGGAAGTGCCGTGCATGATCGACGCAAACGGTGTCAATCCCTGCCGTGTCGGAAAGCTGCCGACTCAGCTTGCGGCCATGAACATGACGAACATCAATGTGCAGCTTCTCGCAATCGAGGCCGCGGTGACAAAGGATCGCAGCAAGATCTATCAGGCGGCCATGCTTGACCCGCACACGGCGGCGGAGCTGAGTCCGGAAGATATCATCGCGATGTGCGACGAGCTGATCGCGGCACACGGAGAATATATGAAGATGTATTAAGCGGCGCGCATCCGCTTACAGGTACGGAATCTGTTTCTGCCTGAAAAAGCGTTCCAGCATCGTATCCCAGGCCCGGTCGAGAGAGCGGTCGGGCGTGAAAATGCGCACGGAGGTGCCGCTGACGCAGTTGAGCCCGTTTTCGTCAAAACGAATATTAAGGAAGAGACCGCCGATATCCTCCGCGGTCAGAGGAACCCCTGTCTGATGCAGCAGTTTTTCGGTATTGTGCTGTGCAAGCCGAAACACGATGCGGAAAGACAGGGGCGTATTTTTGCCTCTGGTCAGTTCGAAAAAGAACGGACGCACACGCTTCCAGAGAACAAGACTGCCTTTTTCTGAGGAGAGGTCAGTCTCGTCCTGCGTCCCGAAATAATCGGCGTGAAAACTGCCGTCAATATGGAAGGCGGCAAAGGTTGTGATCGAAGCTTCGGACAGCTGGAACGCGTCGAAAGTCTCCGTCATCAGCAGTTTTTTCATAAAATCCTTTTGATCCTGTATCTGAAAAGCGCGCAAATCATATCCTCCTGACGTGCCGGCAGTTATTGGCGGTTCGGAAAAATCCGGTTCTTCCGGCGGATCCTAATACGTTATCCAGTATAATCCGGATTATTTTCCGGCGCAAGCAAAAATAAATGGAATTCGCCCTTTTCATCCCGCGGCGGATATGCTATTATTATCTGGTATTGATTACTACGTAACGGGTTATCAAACGCAGTCTGTAAGGGCAGACCGGAATTTCGCGCGGGGATCTGCGGACGGCTGAATTTTGCAGGATGCCGGATCTACAGGAAACAGGATAGTTTGGAGGGTGTTATGAGTTACGTGATCGTGATGGACAGCTGCGGTGAGCGGACGGAAGAGATGATGAAGGACAGCAGGATTATCTCCGCGCCTCTCACGATGCAGATCGATGAATATGATTTTATAGATGATGAAACTTTTGATCAGCTTGATTTTCTGGAGAAAATCGCCGCCAGCCCGAACTGTCCGACTTCGGCCTGCCCTGCGCCCGACTATTATAAGCGTGCGTTTGACAGCGGGGTGGATCGGGCCTATGCCGTGACGCTCTCCGCCGAGCTCAGCGGCTCCTGCAACAGCGCGATGCTCGCGGAAAGGCTGCTGCTCGAGGAGAAGCCGGACATGAAGATTCACGTCTTTAATTCCCGCTCCGCCTCCATCGGCGAGACGCTGATCACGATGAAGATCCAGGAATGCGAGGAAGCAGGCATGGAGTTCGAACAGGTGGTCGAGACGGTGGAGTCCTACATTGAGGGGCAGAACACCTATTTTGTGCTCGAGAATCTGGAGACGCTGCGCAAGAACGGACGGCTCAGCAATCTGAAGGCGTTTGTCGCGTCGGCGCTGAAAATCCGGCCTGTGATGCACGCGACTCCGGAAGGGACGATCGCGCAGCTCGATCAGGCGAGGGGAACGAACAAGGCTCTGGTGAAGCTTGTGAACTATCTCGTCAATGAGGTGGAGAAGCCGGAGGAAAAAGTGCTGGCGCTGTCCCACTGCAACTGCCCTGAGCGCGGCCGCATGGTGCTCGACGCGATTCTTTCCCGCATTGAGGTCAAGGACGCGTTCATGGTGAACGCCGCTGGCTGTACGACGATGTACGCGAACGACGGCGGGATCGTGGTCGTCATATAATCCGCTGTATCCTGAGCGGCGGAGAATTGCTTTTGTGTTTTCAGGATAAACGTGAAATTCTTTTCCGGACTGCAGGTATGCATTGTCCTTAAAAATGATGTTGGGGTCAAAAGATGCCAAACGGATTGTTCCGTTTATTATAAAGGAAGGATGCGAAATTTCTGTTTGCCATGCGGGAAAAGTTGTGTTATAGTGAGGACGTATCCTGATACCGAAAACAGTGTTTGAGGTAAAAGGTTCGGCAGATTTACCAGACGTTCGCATTTTGTGCCGTATATTCTTAACATCGTCGTCCGGGGACGGAGCGGGGTGTTTCTGAACGGCAGAGTGCTGTTCGTTTTAACGCGGAAATTTTCAGGCCGTATCGGGATATAACCGATGCGGTCTTTCTTTTGCGTGTGTGACGCTGACCATGATGCGGTTATATATATAGGATAAACCGATGCGGTCTTTCTTTTGCGCAGGCACGCATGTGAAAATCAACTGCTGGCGCAGCCTGCGGAGGCATGGACGAGCAGGAGGAAAAACGTTTTCTGCCTGATCGCATTTCTTTGCGTCTTCTGCAGATGCGGTCTGGGAGAATCTGATCCGGGAAGCAGCAGGAAATCATACGGAAGGGAAAGCACAGGGAAAAGGTTTTTGAGTATGTCTGTCAAAGAAAATCCGGATCCTGAAATGCTGGCCCGAAGAGGAAACAAATTTTATGTGTCATGTCAGTTTGAAAACGCGGATGCGGCGGAAGATAAAGAAACCGGAAGCATTCCGCGCGGACATTACCGGACATGGGACAGGGCATCAAAGAGAGGTGACATCATGGGAATGAATGAAACTCCGTCTTCCGAGCGGGTGCATATCGGATTTTTCGGGAGAAGAAACGCGGGAAAATCAAGTGTGGTCAACGCAGTTACGGGGCAGGAAATGTCCGTTGTGTCGGAGGTCAAGGGAACGACGACGGATCCGGTTTACAAATCAATGGAGCTGCTTCCGATGGGGCCGGTCGTGATCATAGACACGCCGGGCTTTGACGATGAAGGAGCGCTCGGCGAGCTGCGCGTAAAAAGGACAAAGCGGATTCTGAACAGAGCGGACTGCGCGGTTCTGATCGTGGACAAAACAGTGGGAAAGACGGCCGCGGACGAGGAGCTGACTGCGATCTTCCGGGAAAAGCAGATCCCGTATATTGTTGCTTATAATAAATGTGATTTAGTGGAAACCACAGAGGAGCCGGCCGGCGGCGCCGGAGAAAAATATTCGGAAAACTCCATCGATATCAGCGCCACGGAGGGAACAAATATTCATGAGCTGAAAGAGCGTATCGCCGTTCTGGTAAAAACTGACGACATGAAGCTGCGGCTGGTCGGCGATCTGCTTCAGCCCGGCGATCTGACCGTGCTTGTCATCCCGATCGACAAGGCCGCGCCGAAGGGAAGGCTGATCCTGCCGCAGCAGCAGGTTATCCGGGATGTTCTGGAGGCCGGAGCGGTCTCGGTTGTGACAAGAGATACGGAACTGGCGCTTACGCTTGACAGGCTGGGAACGCCCCCCGCGCTGGTCATCACAGACAGCCAGGCGTTTGAGAGCGTCAGCCGCGATACGCCGCCGGAGATCAAGATGACCTCGTTTTCGATCCTGATGGCGCGCTACAAGGGATTTCTTGAGACGGCAGTCCGCGGGGTGTCCGCCATCGAACAGCTTGAGGACGGCGACCGCATCCTGATCTCCGAGGGCTGCACGCATCACCGCCAGTGCGACGATATCGGGACTTTTAAAATCCCGCGCTGGCTGCGTCAGCATACCGGAAAGAATCTGATCATCGAGACAAGCTCCGGGCGCGAGTTTCCGGAAAACCTTAATGATTACAAAATGGTCATCCACTGCGGCGGCTGCATGCTGAACACCAGAGAGATGCTCTACCGCCAGAAATGCGCCGAGGACGCGGGAGTCCCGTTTACCAATTATGGGATCACGATCGCCTTCATGAAGGGAATTCTGAAGAGAAGCCTTGAGATATTCCCGCAGCTGGCGGCGCTGATTCCGGACTGATAAACAGCGCTGAAAACGGACGCTCTCTGCCGGCCGCCATAAGGCTGAAAATGCCTAAAAAAGATATTGCGAATTTTCCAAACCTCCCTTATAATAAAAAACTATCCAATAACAACAGGATGTCCCGCAGAGAAGTGAACAGCGGATAAAAAGGAGAGGACATCCGGTTTCACATCAACACACACAGGACGGAGGATATTTCATGGACAGAGAGATGGTCATTGTGCTGGACTTTGGCGGCCAGTATAATCAGCTGATCGCGAGACGCGTCAGAGAATGCAGCGTTTACTGTGAGATTTATTCCTACAAAACGGACTTTGAGAAAATCAAAGCGCTGAATCCCAAGGGGATCATTTTTACGGGCGGTCCGAACAGCTGCTACGAGGAAGGCGCGCCGACTTACACAAAAGAGATATTTGAACTCGGCGTTCCGGTTCTGGGCATCTGCTACGGTTCCCAGCTCATGATGCATCTGCTCGGCGGAAAAGTGGAAAAGGCCCCGGTGCGTGAATACGGAAAGATCGAAGTGACGGTGGATCGTACCTCCCCGCTGTTTGAGGATGTATCTGAGAAGACCATCTGCTGGATGAGCCACAATGATTACATATCCAAGGCCGCGCCCGGATTCCGCGCGATCGCGAGCACGCCGGACTGTCCTTTCGCGGCGCTTGAAAACGCGGAGAAAAAGCTTTACGCCACCCAGTTCCATCCGGAAGTTCTGCATACGCAGGAAGGGCAGAAAATGCTTTCCAGCTTTGTTTACAGGATCTGCGGCTGCGCGGGGGACTGGCGCATGGACTCCTTTGTCGAGGAATCCATCCGTTCCATCCGTGAAAAAGTCGGAAACGGCAGAGTGCTCTGCGCGCTTTCCGGCGGCGTAGATTCGTCTGTCGCGGCGGTCATGCTTGCGAAAGCAGTCGGGGACCGGCTTACCTGCGTCTTTGTCGATCACGGCCTCCTGCGCAAGAACGAGGGCGACGAGGTGGAAGCGGTCTTCGGTCCCGACGGCCCCTACGACCTGCATTTTATCCGGGTCAACGCGCGGCAGCGCTTCTATGACAAACTGCGCGGCGTTGAGGAGCCGGAGAAGAAGCGCATAATCATCGGAGAAGAATTTATCCGCGTATTCGAGGAAGAAGCGAAAAAGATCGGCGCGGTTGATTTCTTCGTCCAGGGAACGATCTACCCGGATGTGGTTGAGAGCGGCGACGGAGGGGAATCCGCGACCATCAAATCTCATCACAATGTCGGCGGACTGCCCGAACATGTGGATTTTAAGGAGATTATCGAACCGCTCCGCAACCTGTTTAAGGACGAGGTCCGCAGAGCCGGTCTGGAGCTCGGGATTCCGGATTATCTCGTATACCGCCAGCCGTTCCCCGGACCGGGTCTTGGTATCCGCATTATCGGCGAGATCACGGCCGAAAAAGTGGAGATGGTGCAGGAAGCGGACGCGATCTGGCGCGAGGAGATCGCAAAAGCCGGCTGGGATAAAAAAGTAAATCAGTACTTTGCCGCCCTGACCAACATGCGTTCCGTCGGCGTCATGGGCGACGAGCGGACTTACGATTACGCCATCGCGCTGCGTGCCGTCACGACGACTGACTTTATGACTGCTGAGAGCGCCCATATCCCGTGGGAAGTGATCGAAAAAACGACCAGCAGGATCGTAAATGAGGTAAAGCATGTAAACCGCGTGCTGTACGACTGCACAGGGAAGCCGCCGGCGACGATAGAATTCGAGTAGTACGAGAGTGCATCATGGGGGCAAAATACCTTTTGCCCCCAACATCTTTATATGGAGTGCAGTATATATGTGTTATGAGAAATGATATTTTATAGAATATTTAAAAATTTACTGGAATTTTGTTGCCATATATTCATTTACTTGAGAGTTAAAAGTTTGCACCATTAAGAAACCATTAAATCTTTACAGACCTCTGGCATATCCTCCTGCTGTTCCTGAATTATCCGCGTTATGCGTAATTCCGGGCTCTGATTCAAAAGGCGGAAAAAATGTTTCCTCAGATAATCCATCACCGCAGCCTCCGATATCCTTCCTCTCGATGGGGTCCTCTGGTACCGCAGCCTTTCCGGGCTGACCTTCCCCATAAAACAAAGGGACAGGATCTGGAGGATCCCTATCGCGATGCACGACAGCGCCATGTGCATCGCGATGGCGCGTACGGTCTCCAACACTTTTTCCGGGAACTCTCTGTTTTCACCTGCTCAGGGGGGCGGCTCATCCTTTTTCTGATAATGGCTCAGCTTTGGCATGTGTTTCGTTCGGAAGCGGCAGCAGAACGCCCCGCCTGCTGTTTCAGCTCCCGGAATGTGCATTCGATCCGGAACCGGTAACTGTAAAGGGGGATGATGACCAGAGGCTCCAGTGTCAAGTTTATTTTTTATTGTAAGGAAAAAAATAAAATGTATATAATATAGTCAGAAGAATACGTAAAGTAGGAGATGATTGCTATGACGATGACAAAGGTGGAAATTGACATACCGGATGAAATTGTACCGTATACAGTATTAGAGGACAAGGATGCGCAAATAACAAGGAATGCAATGCTGGTATACCCTTATATCAAAAGAGGTGTCATGTCTTATGGAAAGGCAGCAGAAATGCTTGGACTTCATAAGATTGACCTGATTACTTTGTATGGCAAATTAGGATTGTCATACTTTGATGAAACAGAGGAAGAATATGAAGAAGATTTGGCAGTGTTGAAAAAATTAAGGGGTGCGACTGTATGATTGTTGTTTCAGATACCACACCGATTATTTCACTGATGAAAGCGGGACAGTTGGAACTTCTGCAGAAATTATTTGGTACTGTTTATATTCCGGGGGCAGTATATCGGGAACTGACAGAGAATGAAGTGTTTTCTCGAGAAGTAAAAATAGTACAAGAGTGCGAATTTATTTATGTGGAAGAAGTGAACAATAGGCAATCTGTTAATATATTGAGGAATTTTACTGGATTAGATGCAGGGGTTTCCAGTGGTCGGGATGAAGACCTTAAACTCATTCCCATTACAGAGCAAACTGCTAAAAATCAGAAAAAGGATGGCTGCGGTCATCCTTTTTTGATAAAGGAGTACAATGACTGAACCTTGTAATGTTAACATGATATTTGGGAGATTTCCATGAAAATAATAATTTTATTCTTCATTATAGCCGCCGCGTTTTATTTTTTGTACAGCGCGGGTCTCATGAGTATTCAGTCGAAAAGGGCCGTCCTCTTTCTTGGATCCGTGAGTGGGAAGAGCGCACGATTTTCTTCCTGCACCGGCTGTATAAAACGAATCCTCCGCTTCAGGGACAGCAGATCTTACCGGATATTCTTTAATCTGGAACTGGCCGGAGGAGATGCTTCAGCAGAGATCCTTGATTCTGCAAAGCGGACAGTGCTCCGCCTGGACAGCCTTGTCCGAAGCGGCAGTATCAGTGTGGAAAAAGGAAAACGATATTATCTGGTGCTTCGGTTCCGCTCCGCGACAGGAAGCTATACGCTTAACTGGGATTAGAAATACCGAAAACGGCAACCCGGCCGGCGTTCACCGCCAGATATATGCCGGGCGAGAACTGATTTTAGAGTTCATATATTTGTCTTTTTTTATAAATATTGCAGTATAATAAAATATTTTTTGTCCAGATTTCATCTTGGAACAGCATCTGTAATGTGCTATAGTATTTCAGTTTGTGCGTTACAATATTGCTGGGAAAAGAGGTCTTTGCCAATGATAAACTATCTGAAAAAGGAGAAAGTGCTGTGTGTCGCTTTGTTCCTGGGAATTGTATCCTGTTTTTTTATTCATCTGGACAGGAAGTATCTGGATTATATTGATATGCGGGTGCTGGCGCTGCTGTTCTGCCTGATGCTGCTGGTTAAAGGATTTCAGAGTGTCGGGCTGCTGGATCTGATGATCGTAAAGATGTTCGGTCAGGTTCGTTCCACACACAGCATGTGCCGGACGCTGATCCTGCTCTGTTTCTTTTTGAGCATGGTCATGACAAATGATGTGGCGCTGATCACGTTTGTGCCGTTCGCAATTCTGGCGCTGAAGCGGTGCGGGCAGGAGAAGCTGACGATACGGGTCGTGGTTTTGCAGACGATGGCCGCGAATCTCGGAAGCATGCTGACACCGATCGGGAATCCGCAGAATCTGTATCTGTTTTCCGCGTCTGGGATGTCAGCGGCTGTGTTTTTCCGGACGATGCTGCCGCTTGCCGCGGTTTCGCTGCTGCTTTTGATGGCGGCCGCGTTCCTTCTTCCGAATGAAAGCGTGCGGATGCATGAGGAGCATGTGGCCGGTGCACTTCCGAAAAGAGAGACCGGGATATACAGCGGATTGTTTCTCATCAATCTTCTGGTGGTTTTCCGCGTGATCTCGTGGGTTCCGGCTATCATTATTACAATTGCCGCGATTCTTCTGCTTCACAGAAGACAGCTGCTGATGCAGGTGGATTACGCGCTGCTTCTGACATTCGTGGGATTCTTCGTTTTTGTCGGGAATATCGGGCGCATTCCGGCGGTCAGCACGGCGCTTGCCCGGATCCTGGAAGGCAGGGAGATCTTTGTGTCGGCTCTGTTCAGCCAGTTCCTGAGCAATGTCCCGGCGGCTCTGCTTTTGTCGGGGTTTACACGTAATTTCGCGGGGCTTCTGGTGGGAACAAACGTGGGCGGGCTGGGAACGCTGATCGCTTCGATGGCGAGCCTGATCTCCTATAAACAGTATGCCGGGAGTGAAAATTCTGAAAAGGGGAAATATCTGCTGACGTTTACGCTGTACAATGTGGCGGGACTTGTCATTCTGCTTGCGTTTTCTCAGTGGTATTACCGTTTGTAGATGTCCGAATCGTGTGTATTATATAAAGATTGTTTATGACAAGGGATGCTGCAGAGAGCAGGCATCCCTTTGCTGAAGCTGCAGACAAGCTGAAACTGATAATTCGAAGAAGCGTGGAAGAACTGAATATTTTGAAAGAATCATTAATGCAGAAATATTTTGGATGAGGAGGAACTAATGAAAATTGAAAGTTTTATTTTGGAATACACACCAGAACAAAAACATCAATACGATTCTCAGTGAACTTATAATCGAGAACAATGCTTCTATTGTCGTTTTAGCTGAATATGCGGCGAGGATGGATGAACTTATTGATATTTTGTCATTGTATGGAATAACGATGCGGCGGTATGACAGCTGTTGTGAGCGGATAAAGTTGTTGGGATCAGTGGAGGATATAGAATTAAAACTTGATGACGAGCATTATACAATACAAATAGTTAATGGCAAAGATATTCTTTGCTGCGTTCATCTGAACAGCAAGTTACATTCAGATCATGAAGCCTTTCGGGAAATTCTTATCGAACGGATTATTTATGATATACAGACGATTGAGCAGGAGATAGGGACAGAGAATTCAATTATAGTTGGAGATTTTAACATAAATCCATATGATGCAGACTGTATTGATGCGAGATATTTTCATGGGATTCCAGTATGCAGCGAGGCAGAACGAGGATCAAGAAGAATAGCGGGAAAAAATTATTCTATGTTTTATAATCCAATGTGGAATTTTCTAGGAGATTTTCAAAAACCGTATGGAACTTATTATTACAATGACAGTGGAACAAAAAATACATATTGGAATATATTCGATCAGGTTATTTTGAGACCTTCTTTGAAAAAACGTTTTTTGAAAGACAGTTTGAAAATATTAACAGAAACCAAGACGTTGTATTTACTGGATGACAATGGACACCCAAATAAAAATATAAGTGATCATTTGCCGATTATTTTTGAATATATGGAGGAGACAGTTCATGGATAAAAAATTTAATTTTAGTGAAAAGCTGGATTTTAACGATATTGATTTAACTGCTCCGGATCGGGTAATTGCAGAAATATTATTACAGCTGCCGAATGAAACAAATAACATTATCAGAGGAAAAATTCAGCCATATGGCGGTCCGGTTTTATCTTATACTTATAAAAAAAGAAGATTCGCGGGAATCATGGGAGCATTGGATACCGCAGATAGAGATGAAAGAGAAGTAACCGTCGATATACAGAATGATTTGGGGGAAATTGGTCAGGAGATACATAAATTTGAATGTTTTCTCTACACACCAGAATATGATAAATATAAGTACAGAGTATTTTTTATGAAGTACGGTATCGCGAACTATCCTGTTGATCTGATACTTGATGAAAGTGTAGTCAGAAGTATTCCGGGTATAGGTTCAGAGTGTGTTTGTACATGCAATAACCGGGAAGAACTTGAAACTTTAGTGTATCATATTTTTAATTCGAAGCGGCTTGTTGTGGTTATGCAGGAACTAATCAGGATTAATCAGGCAAAAAAGGCTATGAAGAGTGAAACTGGAATAGGATAATATCGATGACATAGAATAAATGATGATCTTTCAAGATACTTATAAACTTCAGGCTTGGGAATATCAGGTGGAATGTCTTATCGCTTATAAAAATGCGTTGATACAGCATATGAGCGGAAAAGTGAGAGAGCTGAACTGGGGAAATTTTGCGGTTTGCCAGCATCTGAAATATGTGGATCTGTATTCGGAACCGTCCGATTATCAGGGTATAAAGATAATACGATGAGGTACTTTTGCTGGCAGAAGAATAATACAGAAAAAGACACGGGTTTCCAAATATCAGAAACAGATCTGAAAAATAAAAATTCCCTCTTGACACTCACGGAACGTCATAGCGTAAAGTGGTCATATCAAGAGAAGGAGGACAGGCCGCTGTCAACAGGATTTCTGTGAAAAACGCATGGAAACCGCCTGGGCAATCATTGAAATGTGGGCCGTAACTGTCTGCTTTTTTACAGGACAGTCATCTGCGGGCAGCGGTAAAATAACAGTGATGAAGACGGTAAAGGAAGTATCAAAACTGACAGGTATCAGCGTGCGCACGCTTCACTATTATGATGAGATCGGGCTGCTTAAGCCGACCAGGAAAAGTGAGGCGGGATACCGGCTTTATGACGATAAAGCGATGGAAACATTACAGCAGATATTATTTTTCCGCGAGTTTGATATTCCCCTGAAAGAAATCAAAGCCGTTATGGAGAATCCATCTCTTGACCGCAGCAGAATTCTGCAGATGCAGAGGAAAATGCTGGTGATAAAAAAGAAGCGCATCGAGCGCCTGATCGCCAGTATCGACGATATTCTGAGAGGAGATGACCAGGAAATGGACTATGAGGTATTCAACAGAGCGGAAATTGAGGAAATGTATTGTTCGATAGAAGCGAATATGAGCGAAGAGCAGAAAGCGGTTTTTATCGATCATTACGGAAGCATGGAAAAATGGAAGGAGAATTTTCTGAAAAACGCTTCCACTGAGGAGGCTCAGAGGAATTTTCAGAAAGTTGCAGAGTGGTACGGCGGCAAAGACAAAGCGCTGGAAGCGTCCAGGAATCCGGGGAATTCGGAACTGTTTCCCGCATATCAGCGCCGGATGGAGAGGATTATAGAGAAACTGGCAGGGAAAAAGGGGCAGGATGTGAATTCCTTCGAGATCCGCGAACTGATCGGGGAGTATGATTTCGTCTCAAAACAGCTCTACCAGATGGAGGATGTCACGAAGCTGATGCTGGAGCTTGCGGAAGATTACCAGAAGAACGGTATGCTGCGAAAAGTGCTGGATTCCGTGCACGGGGAAGGAACCACGGAGTATATCGGACGGGCAATCGAGGCGTTTTACAGAAGATGATTTCGGGCCGGCGCTGTGTTGGGCAGTGCCGGCTGCATTTTTCGGGATAACCTGCAGGCGGACTGTAATTTCCTCGCCGCAGTTCATGCATGCGCTGTCCCGCGAGGTGATTTCTGTGCCAAATGCACAGAAATCCTGGGAATTGCAGTGCGAAACGTTGCCAAAGCAGCATTTCTGTGCATACCTGAGTATGCAGAAAAGCTTCCTGTGGAGGGGGGCTCGTATCGCGGGTGCTGCGTTCACAGACCGCGGGGGAGTAAACGAGGTCCGAAAATTCTGGGGAAATAATGAAAATCAGGTATTGACAAATCTGTCATTTTACTCCATAATAAGATTAAGTCCTAATATCAAAAAGAAAGGGTGACTGCATTGCCTCAGAGAAACACGAAACAGCGTAATCTGGTGCTTGACGCGGTGAGGTCGCGGAAGGATCACCCCAGTGCGGATGAGATTTATCTCGACGTACGAAAGGAGGACGGCAGGATCAGCCGCGGAACGGTGTACCGCAATCTGAATATTCTGGCGGAGAGCGGGGAGATCACGCACGTGAAGGTGCCGTCTGCCGACCGCTATGATCTGCGGAGGGATCTTCACTATCATTTTTTCTGTACCTCCTGCGGCGCTGTGTCTGATGTGCCGATCCCGTATCACGAGGAGTACGACAGGCAGGCGGAGGAGGAAACCGGATTTGTGATTCAGCGGCACCGCATGGTTTTTGAGGGCTTATGTTCGAAATGCCGCACCGGGGCGGAACAACGTGTTCAGATAAAAAGCCGTATCAGAGTGAAAGACGAACGGCGGGTCTGAACGGAAAAACCGGCATACCGGAGCGGAAAAAGAACAGCGCGTCAGAACCTCAGCGGAGGGTTACGCGGAGAAGCAAAGCGCCGGCCGCAGAGACGCCGGCAGGAAGGGTACCTGTAAATTCCGCAAAAGCGGAAAATCAAATAGAAAAGGAGATTATAAGAGTATGGCAGGAAAAGCAACAAAGTACGCAGGAACACAGACGGAGAAGAACCTTGAGGCCGCGTTTGCGGGCGAGTCCCAGGCGAGGAACAAATACACCTACTTTGCTTCCGTGGCGAAGAAGGAAGGCTATGAGCAGATGTCTGCGCTGTTTCTGAAGACGGCTGACAATGAGAAGGAGCACGCGAAGCTGTGGCTCAAGGAACTGAGCGGCATCGGAAACACCGCGGAAAATCTTGCGGCGGCAGCGGACGGCGAGAATTACGAGTGGACCGATATGTATGAAGGGTTCGCGAAGACCGCGGAGGAAGAAGGCTTCACAGAGCTGGCTCACAAGTTTCGTCTGGTAGCGGCGATCGAGAAGCATCATGAGGAGCGCTACCGCGCACTGCTCAAGAATCTCGAGACGGCTCAGGTGTTTGAGAAGAGCGAAGTAAAGGTGTGGGAATGCCGCAACTGCGGACATATCGTAGTCGGAACGAAGGCTCCGGAAGTATGTCCGACCTGCAATCATCCGCAGAGCTATTTTGAGGTTCATGCAGAGAACTATTGATGACAGATCATGCGGGAGATGCCCCCTCGCCTCTGCGGACAACGGGAAACAAAGCTGTACTGCGGGAAGTAAGGCTGCATTCCTGAATGAGCTGAAACTGCAGCCTCATTGAATTATCGGGCGGGGAACAAAACAAAAAGAAAAATGCGATAAAAACAGCTGTATCTGAGGAGTCTGATCCGGGTATGGCTGTTTTTTATGCGCAGGCCGTGTAAGGAAGTCAGCTGCTGACGCAGCACACAAACTCCATACAAACTCCATATTTTCATGCTATGATGTCAAAAGGTTATGTGTTCCAGAATGGCATTTTAAAGATTGAATGATGGAGACAGCGTCATGGAAAGCAGGAGAACTGATATGTACAGAATTTTAGTGGTGGAGGATGACGAGGATATCCGGGATATTCTGAAAAATTACCTGGAGAATGACGGATATTATGTGGATTTCGCGGCGGACGGCGTGGAAGGAATATCAAAATTTCATACCGGAACGTATGATCTGATCCTCCTCGATGTGATGTTGCCGAAGATCGACGGTTTCAGCGTGTGTGAATTGATACGGAAAGAATCGGATATTCCGGTGATTATGCTCACGGCTTTGGAAGAGGAAGAATATCAGATCCGCGGACTGGATCTGCGGGCTGACGATTATATCACCAAGCCGTTTTCCGTGCCGGTTTTGATGCGGAAAATTGCGGCGGTTCTGCGGCGCGTTTACAGAGATGGAAAAATACGAAAAAGTGAGTCAGATAATTGGGAGAACGGATATCGTGGAACAAGGCATGTCTGCGATGCAGAAAATGAACGTAGTGTGTATTGTGACTGCAGCACGGAAAACGGACACGGGGAACGGTATGATTACAGCGGGGAGAACAGGTGTGAGGCATGGCGTGATTATGAGGCTGGGTATACCGCTGCACAGAAAAATAAACAAAGTGATCAGCCCGGAAGATCTGCCCGCGCACTGCAGGACGAGATGCCGGGGGCAGGATGGATCCTCTACGGAAGACTTCAGATTGATCTGGACGGCTGTATTGTATATATGGTCAGTGAGGATGAACGGGAAAGAGCGGAGATCAATCTGACGCAGAAGGAGTATGATCTGCTTTGCGAGCTCCTGATCAACCGGGGAATCGTTCTGACGCGCCAGAAGCTTCTGAATCTTGTCTGGGGTGAAGATTATTTTGGGGAGGAACGGATCGTGGATACGCACATTAAAAATATCCGGAAAAAACTTGGCTGCGATTATATCCGGACAATCCGGGGCGTTGGATACCGGATAGACCGGGAAGCGCGTTAAAACCAGGAACAGGTTTCTTTCACTGAATATGCAGAGATGCCCCCCGTCAGAGGGTTTTCTGTATCAGGGGACGGATATGGTGTGTCTTTAAAGGAGAAATGAAATGTTGATAAGAAACATAAAGGGCAGCCTGACCATTAAAATATTTCTTCTGGTGAGCTTTCTGCTGCTTGCGGCAGGCGGAATTACCTATGCGGCCATTGCAGGTTTTCTCCCTGTTACATACTCGAAC
>CANRGB010000029.1 GCA_947630005.1 uncultured Lachnospiraceae bacterium | reverse complement strand
GTGCAGAGGCGCGGCGGCATCGCCGGATTCATTGACGCGGAGCACGCGCTCGATCCGGTTTACGCGAAGAATATCGGCGTGGATATCGACAATCTCTATATTTCCCAGCCGGACAACGGCGAGCAGGCCCTCGAGATCACAGAGACGATGGTCCGTTCCGGGGCGGTCGATATCATTATCGTGGATTCCGTGGCGGCGCTTGTTCCGAAGGCCGAGATCGACGGGGATATGGGAGACAGCCATGTCGGGCTGCACGCGCGGCTGATGTCCCAGGCTCTCCGCAAGCTCACCGGCGTGATCAGCAAATCAAACTGCAGCGTGATCTTTATCAATCAGCTCAGGGAAAAAGTCGGCGTCATGTTCGGCAATCCGGAGACGACGACCGGCGGCCGCGCGCTGAAGTTTTACTCCTCAATCCGCATGGACGTCAGGAGAACGGAATCTCTGAAGCAGAGCGGAGAAGTGATCGGAAACAGGACGAGGGTCAAGGTGGTGAAGAACAAAATCGCTCCGCCGTTCAAGGAGGCGGAGTTTGATATCATGTTCGGAAAGGGAATTTCCCGCGAGGGAGATATCCTCGATCTTGCCGCGGCCAACAGTATTATCAGCAAGAGCGGTGCCTGGTATGGATATGAGGGGAACCGGATCGGACAGGGCCGTGAAAACGCGAAGCTCTATCTCCGGGAACATCCGGAAATGATGGAGGAAGTGGAGAAGAAGGTGCGCCAGAAGTACGGCCTGCTTCCGGCGGAGAAAGATCCGGAGGAGTCCGGACAGAAAGAGTCCGGCGGGAAAACGGGCAGGACAGACAGAGGATCGGATCCGGCGGACGACCTGGAGGACGATCTTTTCGCGCAGATCGAAGACGACGATACGGATATGGAGTAGGAGACGATGCATCGGATCAAAAGACTTGAATCAGTTTCAGCCACCCGATATCTGATTCATCTGGAGGAGGGGGAATCTTTCCCCCTCAATAAAACGGAGGTGGAACATTACGGCCTTCGGGAGGGCATGTTTCTGGAGGAAGGGGTTTACCGCGAGCTTATGGAGGAACTGCTCCCGAAGAAGGTGTGCAGAAGGGCGATGTATTTTCTTCTGAAGACGGACCGCACGGAATTTCAGCTGCGCAGAAAGCTCAGAGATTCCCTGTATCCTGATTTTCTGATCGATTACGCGATTGATTATGTCAAAAGCTTCCATTACATCGATGATGTCCGCTATGCGGCGGCCTACATTGATTACCGGAAGGAGAGCCGCAGCCGGCTGCAGCTTATCAATGAACTGAAGGAGAAGGGGGTCTCACGCGGGGATATCGAGAAGGCTTTCGAACAGGCGGACCTGCCGGATGAGGAGGAGCAGATCCGGTACTGGCAGCAGAAAAAGCGTTACTGCCCCGAGGAGGCGGACCGGAAAGAGCGGGAGAAATTTTACCAGTTTCTTCAGAGAAAAGGATTTTCCCTGTCCGCGATCCGCAGAGTGCTGGGGTAACCGGCCCAAAATCAGGGGAATTTTCCTGCCGGGATCAGGACCGTGCGGACTTGTCCGGAAATTTACTATTGACAAAAGCGGTTTTCAATGGTAATGTAGGAGCAATTGAATTTCAAATTAAATTTTAGATAAATGCATGGAAGGGGAATAGTACTTCAGTCGGTTTTTTCAGAGAGATATCGGTTGGTGTGAGATATTAAAAACGGCTGCGGGAACTCGCCCTGGAGCGGCTGTCCCAAATTGTGTTTCGTTTCAGCGGATATGGTTTCAGGCTGCGGTTCATTTTGTGAACGGTGATGTTTTCGGAAACGTTGTTCGAACGGAAGAGTAGGCGCAGACGGTATCCCGCCGTTATCTGGGAAGGATATAGGAGACGCATCAGACGTCTGCCAGTATCTGAGAGTGTGTGAGTATTCATGAATAAGAGTGGTACCGCGAAAGATTGCCCATCTTCCGTCTCTTTGGCTTTTGCCATAAGAGACGTTTTTTTTGCGCAGGAGGAAAAACCGCTTCCTGCCCGTTCACAGGAAATTTTGTTCTGTGACATAAAAAGCACGGGCGCGTGCATGGAAAATGGTGCTTTCGCAGCCTCACCCGGCGCGAGAATGTGTCTTTGGCATGTTTTTCGTTCCTGATGAGAAGCCCTGCCCGCAGGGCATGGGAGTTTAGCAAAGACAGGAATTAAAATTAATAAAGAAGGAGAAATGAAAAATGATGAATTACAGAAAGTACACGAGACAGTATTTTATGCCTCCGGTCCGCAGCATGAAGTGGGCGGAAAAAGAGTATGTCGACCATGCGCCGATCTGGTGCAGCGTCGATCTGCGCGACGGCAATCAGGCGCTCGTGGTTCCGATGTCTCTTGAGCAGAAGATCAATTTCTTCAAGCTTCTTATCAAAATCGGATTTAAAGAGATCGAAGTGGGATTTCCGGCGGCCTCCGATACGGAATACCAGTTTCTCCGCGCGCTGATCGAACAGAATCTGATTCCGGACGATGTGACGATCCAGGTGCTGACTCAGGCGCGCGATCATATTATCCGGAAGACGTTTGAAGCGCTCAAAGGAGCGAAAAGGGCGATCGTACACGTATATAATTCCACTTCGCTTGCGCAGCGCGAGCAGGTGTTCCGCAAATCGAAGGAGGAGATTCTCCAGATCGCCGTGGACGGAGCGAAGCTCTTAAAGGAGCTGGCCGAGGAGGCTCACGCGGATTATCAGTTCGAGTACAGCCCGGAGAGTTTTACGGGCACGGAAGTCGACTATGCCGTGGAAGTGTGCAACGCGGTGCTGGACGTATGGCAGCCGACCGCGGAGAAAAAAGCGATCATCAACCTTCCGAGCACCGTGCAGATGTCAATGCCGCACGTATACGCAAGCCAGATCGAATATGTAAATGACAACCTGAAATACCGTGAGAACGTCATTCTTTCGCTCCATCCGCACAATGACCGCGGATGCGGGATTTCCGACGCGGAGATGGGACTTCTGGCGGGCGCCGACCGCATTGAGGGAACCCTGTTCGGAAACGGAGAGCGCACCGGAAACGTGGACATCGTTACGCTGGCGATGAATATGTACGCGCAGGGCGTCGATCCGAAGCTTGACTTTGCGGATATGACGGATGTCTCGGAATCCTATGAGAGCTACACGGGAATGAAGGTGGATGAGAGAAGCCCGTACAGCGGAGCGCTTGTATTCGCGGCTTTCTCCGGTTCCCATCAGGACGCGATCGCAAAGGGAATGAAATACCGCGAGGAAAACGGCAGCGAGATTTGGACCGTGCCGTATCTCCCGATCGACCCGACGGATATCGGAAGATCTTACGACGCGGACGTCATCCGGATCAACAGCCAGTCCGGCAAGGGCGGCGTAGGCTATATCCTGGAGCAGCACTATGGTCTGAAGCTTCCGAAGAAAATGCGCGAGGCGATGGGATATATCGCGAAGGACGCCTCGGATCTGCGTCAGAAGGAGCTTTCCCCGGACGAGATATTCAGGCTGTTCAAGGAGAAATTCGAGAACATTACGGTGCCGTACAGGATCGACGAGGTGCATTTCAAGCAGCATAACGGCATTATCGCGGAGGTGACCGCCGTGTACAATGATAAGAAGAGCGTGATCGTCGCCTCCGGAAATGGCCGTCTGAACGCGGTCAGCAACGCGCTGAAACGTCATTTCCGTCTGGAATATGATCTCGTGACGTACGAAGAGCACGCGCTTGAGCAGAGTTCAAGCTCCCGCGCGATCGCGTATGTCGGTATCCGCGATAAGAACGGGAAGATCCACTGGGGCGCGGGTCTTGACGTGGATATCATCCGCGCATCGATCGACGCACTTCTGACGGCGGTGAACCACATGGCCGAGTCCCATGCAAAACAGGCGTAGTACAGATACGATTAACGAGCCGGAACACGCAGCACGCGTTTCGGCTCGTTCTGCACATTATTACAGAAATGTTAAATAAATGTTAAAATACGACAGATTATTTTCATACTGTCGTAAAAAGTTAAATTCTGTTATTTGTGCATGTTGACAGGACGTTCTTTTAAATATAGTCATTATATATGAAAATATATAAAATACAGGAAGAAAAATTATATATTTTCCACATAGAAAAGAGAACGGATTTTTCCACCGAAACAAAATATTACAAAATTGTAAACTACATATTGACACGGGGAACCGGTATTATATATAATATAGATACGCTGCAGCAAAAATGAGGCGGAATAAGAGACATTTTTGCGTAATCACATGATTACAGAAACAAAACAGGGGTATAAAATGAGGGTGAGGAAAAGAAAGAAAAGAACTTTTTCCGGTTTTATACGGCGTATCATCAGATTATATATGAGAGATTTTGCCCTGGTTTTCGCGGGAGTCACCATGGTTGGAGCGGTAGCGTTCGCGGTTTCCGGATATAAGACCGCAAACAGAGGAAAAGTGTACGCGGTAGATTCGAGATCGGGGAAAAGCGGGTATCAGAAGGATTTTCAGGCCGGTCTGATGGGAGTTGTAAACAGTGTGACGGATATGGAGGAGTATTCGAGAAAGATCCGGATTTACCGCATCACGGACGACGGAAGCGAGGTGCTGGCCGGGCTGGACGGCGTCCCGAAGCTGCTGTTTCATCAGGCCATGCTGGAACAGGGAACAAAAAAGATCTCGGAGGTCGGGTATTACGCGGCCAAAATGGTGGAATCCGGCCACATATCGCGGGAGGATTACAATACGCTGCTCAAAGTGGTGGAAGCGGAAGCGACAGGCGGAGATGTCACGAGCAAAATGATGGTTGCCGGTGTTGTGCTGAACCGTGTCGCGGATCCGCGTTTCCCGAACACGATCTCGGAGGTTGTCTGGCAGAAAATGGGCGGAGTGGCACAGTTCCAGCCGACCCAGGACGGCAGAATCTACAACTGTGTTGTCACGGAGTCTACCGTGGAGGCAGTCGACCGTGTGCTCGCGGGAGAAGACTGTTCGCAGGGGGCCCTTTTTTTCCTGGCAAGAGTTTCCTCGGAGGCGGAAAGCGCCGCCTGGTTTGACAGTTCTCTGGTAAAACTGTTTGAATACGGAGGGCACGAATACTATACGTTTGCGGAGTAAGAACATTGTTGCATCGGCTCTTTTCCTGTGGTATGATGGGAAACGCATTAAACGCTGCCGTTATAGGAGAATGAAAAGAAAAGGATGGATAAAATGGATATCATGTACAGAAGCACAAGAAACGCGCAGAATCGGGTGACAGCGTCGCGGGCGGTTCTGAACGGTCTGGCTGAAGACGGAGGATTGTATGTCCCGGAGCAGATTCCGGCGCTGGATATTCCTTACGCAGTTCTTGCAGGCATGACGTATCAGGAGACTGCTCTCGCGGTTATGAAAAAATTTCTCACGGATTACACGGAGGACGAGCTCAGATACTGCATCAGCCACGCATACGACAGGAAGTTTGATACGGAGGAGATCGCTCCGCTGAGGGAGGCGGACGGCGCCTTCTATCTGGAACTGTTTCATGGCCCGACGATCGCGTTCAAAGATATGGCGCTTTCGATTCTTCCCTACCTGATGACGACCGCGGCCGCCAAGAATCAGGAGAAGCACGAGATCGTGATCCTGACCGCGACGTCCGGGGATACGGGGAAAGCGGCGCTGGCCGGATTTGCCGATGTCCCGGGAACCAGGATCATTGTGTTTTATCCGAAGAACGGCGTAAGCCCGGTGCAGGAGCGCCAGATGGTAACGCAAAAAGGGAAAAATACCTGCGTGATCGGAATCCGGGGGAATTTTGACGACGCCCAGACAGGCGTGAAAAAGCTGTTTGCGGACCGGAAGCTGAAGCAGGAGCTCGCAAAGGAAGGGTTCTGTTTCTCTTCGGCAAATTCGATCAACATCGGAAGACTTGTCCCGCAGATCGTTTATTACGTCCATGCGTACGGCAGGCTGCTTTCCATGGGGAAGATCGCGGAAGGAGAGAAGATCAACGTAGTCGTTCCGACCGGCAATTTCGGAAACATACTCGCGGCATTTTACGCGAAGAATATGGGACTTCCGATCGGCAGACTGATCTGTGCCTCCAATGAGAACAAAGTCCTTTTTGACTTTTTTGAGAGCGGGGTATATGACAGAAACAGAGAGTTTCATCTGACCTCTTCCCCGTCCATGGATATTCTGATCTCGAGTAATCTTGAGCGGCTGATCTATCGGATCGCCGGGGAGGATGCCGAGAGAAACGCCGCGTTTATGGAGTCTCTTTCCAGAACAGGTGTTTATGAGATTACAGAAGATATGAAAAAAGAGCTCTCCGATTTTGTCGGAGGATATGCGACGGAAGAGCAGACGGCGGATGAGATCAGACGCCTTTATGAAAAAGAGCGTTATGTGATCGATACCCATACGGCGGTAGCCTCTCATGTGTATCATGCTTATCGGGAGGCGGGCGGAGATACCGCAAAAACTGTCATCGCCTCCACCGCCAGCCCGTATAAGTTTGCGAGAAGCGTTATGCAGGCAGTCGATCCGGCCTGCGGAAATATGGAAGATTTTGAACTGATCGACAGACTCTGCGAGGTCAGCGGCGTTCCGGTTCCGGCGGCGATTGAGGAGATCCGGACGGCTCCGGTACTCCACGATCAGGTAATCGAGGCGGACGAAATGGAAGAAGCGGTGAAGCGTTTCCTTCTCTCCTGAGATTTTTTCAGTTAAAAGCTTCGGATAAAAATGCCTTTTGGCAGGGCATTGTGATACAGAAAGGAGACCGATATGGGAACATCTTCAGTCAGCGGGATATTTGACGTGCTGATCACAGCGTTTGGAGGCTATATCCTGTATACATGGTTTCAGATGAAAACAACGCGCGAGGTCAGAGGGGGAATGTTTCTTCCCCAGGGGATCGATCCGGAAAAATGTCTTGACAAGGACGGTTATATTGACTATATAAGTCCGCGGTTCATGCTGATTGGGATCGTGTGCGCCTTAAGCGGACTGCTTGGACTGGCGGTTGATTATTTTGGCATTCTTTCGGAGACCGCTTATCTTGTCCTCACGCTGTTTGTGCTGATCATCCTTGTATGGTACGGAATAACCGTCAAAAAAGCGGTGGAGAAATACTGGGGACTGAAAAAATAAAAATCCCAAGCGCGCGGGCAGGAGGTTTTCCTCCTGCCCGATTTTGTGGTATGACGGGCATGCCGTCAGTCTGTGGTGCAAGTCCACGAGGGGCGCAGCTGCCGACGAACTCCAAAGCGGCTCCCAAAGTTTGCATCGTAAGGTGCAGGCGAGCAGGAGGAAAAGCCGCCTCCTGCTCGATCACAGGCCCGCCATCCGTCTTTAAGGAAAACGGCGTCATCTGTGCGAGAGCGGGACATATTTTTTCCGGCTGGCGATGTTTTTGTAAGCCGGACGAATGATCTTTCCGTTGTTGACAAGCTCCTCGATCCGGTGTGCGCTCCATTCGACGATACGGGCCATGGCAAAGATCGGCGTATATAATTCCGTTGGAAGATCCATCATATTGTAGACAAAGCCGCTGTAGAAGTCCACATTGGCGCTGACGCCCTTGTATATCCTGCGCACTTCCCCGATCACCTCGGGAGCCAGACGCTCCACCGCGGAGGCGAGAGCGAATTCTTTTTCCCGTTTTTTCTCGGCGCTCAGCCTGCCGACAAAGGATTTGAAGATTTCGGCACGCGGATCTGAGAGAGAGTATACCGCGTGTCCGATCCCGTAGATCAGGCCCGAGTGATCAAAAGCGTCGCGGTTCAGCAGGGCTCTCAGATAATGTCGGATCTCGTCTTCATCTTCCCAGTCCTTTATGCTGGCTTTCATGTCCTCAAACATCTGTACGACTTTTATGTTGGCGCCGCCGTGCCGCGGACCTTTGAGAGATCCGAGGGAAGCCGCCATGACAGAATAGGTATCTGTACCGGAGGAAGTGATAACGTGCGTCGCGAACGTGGAATTGTTTCCGCCGCCGTGCTCCATATGCAGGACGAGGGCAAGATCGAGGATCTTCGCCTCAAGTTCGGAATAACTGCTGTCCGGGCGCAGAATATGCAGAATATTTTCCGCGAAGGAAAGATCCTCGCACGGCGAGTGGATATAAAGGCTCTTGTTGTTGTAATAATGCTGGTACGTCTGATAGCCGTATACGGAGAGAAGAGGAAAGATGCTGATCATCTGCAGACACTGGCGAAGCACGTTGGGAATGGATATGTCGTCAGCGCGGTCATCGTAGGAGTATAAGGTGAGGACGCTGCGGGCCAGGGTATTCATCATATCGCTGCTAGGCGCCTTCATGATGATATCCCGGACGAAGCCGGAGGGAAGCTGCTGCCGGTAGCCGGCGAGGATTGCGGTAAATTCTTCAAGCTGTCTGCGCTTGGGAAGTTTCCCGAACAGGAGCAGATAGGCGATTTCCTCATAGCCGAACCGGTTTTCGGAAATAAACCCTTTCACAAGATCCCGGATATTATGGCCGCGGTAGTAGAGCTGCCCGCGGCAGGGAACCTCTTTTCCGTCGACGAGTTCTTTTGAGCATACCTCGGAGATTTCTGTAAGTCCGGCGAGGACTCCGTTTCCGTTCAGGTCGCGCAGTCCGCGCTTGACATCATATTGAAAATACAGCTCGGGATCAATCTCGCCTGCGCTGACGCAGAGCTTTGACAGCCGGAGCAGTTCGGGTGTGATTTCAGAATACTGAAGTTCATTCAAATTGGTTACCTCCATTCTATTTCAAACGAGTCAGAATATGCGCGTGAATTGCCCTTTATTTTAACACAGTTTCCCGGCAAAATCTAATAAAAAAAATATAAACAAAAAAACAGCCGGGGTTCCGGACAGTTTTTTCGGAACGGGCACTTGACTGATGAAGAGAAACGTGCGATAATCAGAGAAACAGAACATAAAAAGAAAAAGTCATGTTATGATACGAAAGGCCGCGTCAAATTTTTTTTGGCGTGTTTTTTTATGTTACAGGAAATTCTGTCGGATTTTCTGTGATAAAGAGCGCTTCGCGCACGTTTTGTTCGTTTTCTTTACAATTATTTCTGGAAAGGCGGAGGATTATGGCAGCATTTGATAAGATAAACAGCGGACTGCCGAGCATGGACGAAATACTGGACTACATCCGGCTCGGCGATAATGTGGTATGGCAGGTATCGGATCTGGACGAGTTTCGTTTCTTTGTCATGCCGTATGTGAAACAGGCGGTTCTTGACGGGAGGAATCTCAATTATATCCGCTTTGCGCAGCACCCTCCGATTCTGCCCGTGATGGACGGCGTCAAGGTGCACCGCTTTGAGCCGGATGTCGGCTTTGAGCAGTTTACGGTCGCGATCCATAACCTGATCACGGAGCAGGGCTATGACGCGTTTTATGTATTTGACAGTCTCTCGGAACTGCAGTCTGTATGGTATACCGACCTGATGATGGGGAATTTTTTCCGCGTGACCTGTCCCTATCTGTTTTCGCTTGATACAGTGGCGTTTTTCCCGCTGATGCGCGGCAAACATTCTTTCGACGCGGTAGCCCGCATCCGCGACACGACGCAGCTTCTGCTCGACGTCTATTCCGAGGGAAAAAATCTGTATCTCCATCCTCTGAAAGTCTGGAACCGTTATTCCACGACCATGTTCCTGCCGCATGCGTATGAGCCCGGCACCGGAAATTTCCATCCTCTGACAGAGGGAGTGGAGACCAGCCGCTACTACAATCTGCTTCAGAAAATTTCCCGCTTTACCCAGGATCAGTCGTATGACAGTCATGACCGGTTTATGTCCCGGGCAAAAATGGATTATCTGAACGGCACATTCACAGAAGAGACCGAGCATATGATCATCGAGAGCACAATGACGCATGATCAGAAAATGCAGCGCCTGCTGAAACAGTATTTTGAGCCGGGAGATTATTTTGCGCTGCGCGACCGGATGATCGGCAGCGGATCGATCGGCGGCAAGGCCTGCGGCATGCTGCTCGCGCGCAAAATCGTGGAGAAGACGATGCCGGAATGTGAGATCAATATGGAACAGCATGATTCCTTCTACATCGGCTCGGACGTTTTCTATACCTATATCGTGTCGAACGGGTGCTGGATGACCAGGATCCGGCAGCGGACGGAGGAAGGATATCTGGAGGCGGCGGGGGAACTGCGGTCCGCGCTGCTGAACGGCGGCTTCCCCAACAACATCCGGGATCAGTTCCGCAATATGCTGGAATATTTCGGGCAAAACCCGATCATCGTGCGTTCGTCCAGTCTGCTGGAGGATGGATTCGGCAACGCTTTCGCCGGAAAATATGAGTCTGTGTTCTGTCCGAACCGCGGGGATATTGAGGAGCGGATGAGATCGTTTGAGCAGGCGGTCAAGACCGTATACGCGAGCACGATGGATCCGTCCGCGCTGGAATACCGCAGAAGAAGAGGGCTTGCCAACAGCGACGAGCAGATGGCGATCCTTGTGCAGAGAGTATCCGGGTCTTATTACGGAAACTATTACCTCCCCTGTGTCGCCGGGGTGGGGTACAGCTACAGCGCCTATAAATGGATGCCGGATATGGATCCGGCGGCCGGGATGCTCCGCATTGTCATGGGGCTGGGAACGAAGGCCGTCGACCGGACGGAGCATGATTATCCGCGCCTTGTGAATCTTGACCGGCCGGAAGTCACCATGCTGACGAAAATCGCCGACAAACACAGGTTCTCCCAGCACAGAATCGACGTGATTGATATGAGCAGAAACGAATTCTGCGAGGTGAAGCTCGAAGAGCTGCTTCCGGTTCTTCCGAACTGGTATAAAAATACGGTGCTGGAACATGACTTCGAGGCCGAGGAACGTCTCCGGGAGGGCGGACGTTACCGGGAGGTTTATTTCGTAAGCTGCCAGAGACTTCTGGCGAACCGCAGATTTACTTCCATGATGAAGGAAGTGCTGCACTGTCTGCAAAATGCCTACGAAAATCCGGTGGATATCGAATATACGGTGAATCTCGCGCAGGGCGAGGATTTCGTCGTGAACCTTCTGCAGTGCAGGCCGCTGTTTGTCGGGGAAGAAGGCGGAATGATCGTCCTTCCGGAGCTGGAAGAGAAGGACGTCTTTTTCGATATTGTAAATTCTTCGATGGGGAAATCGGTCGACCGGATGATCGATGTGATCGTGCAGGTGGAACCAAAGGCCTACTATGAATTTGAACATGTCAAAAAGCCGATCGTCGCCGACGCGATCGGAGCGGTGAACCGTCACTACAATAACAGCGGAAAAAATCTGCTGCTTACGGTTCCGGGCCGCATCGGAACTTCCTCGCCGGAGCTTGGCGTACCGGTCCGCTTCGTGGACATCTGCGGTTTCTGCGCCATCTGTGAGGTGTCGGATACCAGGGCCGGGTATATGCCGGAACTCAGTTACGGGAGCCATATGTTCCAGGATCTCGTGGAAGCCGATATCTGCTACGGCGCGGTTTTCGGAGACCACCGGACCAGACGGTATGAGCGTGATTATTTCTGCGGTCAGGAAAACCTGTTTCCGCGGATCTGTCCGGAGTATGCGGAACTTTCGGATATTCTGCGCGTCTATGAAGTATCGGATATCCGGCTCTGGGTGGACGGAGTCAAAAATCATGTAATCTGCGGCCGCAGCAGATAAAAAGTGCAGCGGCTCGTAGGCTTTTATTCATGGTGCTGCCGGGCATACGGCATGATGAAAGTTTAAACAGAAACAGCCCCCGGGCTCTGGAAATGCCAGGGCTCCGGAGGCGGAACCTCTTTATGCGCAGAAAAAACGCCTCCTGCCCGATTCCCCGAAAACCGGGGCTATTCTTCCGATAATTCTTCCCACCGCGCGTACAGCGCTTCAAGCTCCTCGAGAATCTCTGCCTTTTCCCGGCTCAGCGACGTACATCTGGCGGCGTCGGTAAATACTTCCTCGAGCACAAGCAGTCCGTCGATCTCTTTGTCCCGCTCTTCAAGCGCGGTGATCCGTTCTTCTGTCTTTCGGATATCGTTCTGCCGTTTCCGCTCCCGCGCCTGTTCTTCCTTTTTGCGGGCCCAGCTGTCCCGCGATGTGCTCCGGACGGCGTCCGCTTCTGCTTCCTGCTGCGGCGCGTACAGACTGCCGAGAACGTCCGCTTTCTCAAGATAGTAGTCGTAGTTGCCGATATAGTTGATCAGGGTCCGGTGCTTCAGTTCCAGGATACGCGTCGCGGTCTGATTGATAAAGTAGCGGTCGTGTGATACATAAAGAACCGTTCCGGTATAACTGCGGACCGCCTCCTCGAGAATTTCTTTCGAGGTGATGTCGAGATGGTTCGTCGGTTCGTCGAGGATCAGGAAGTTGGCGTTCGAGCGCATCAGCTTCGCGAGTGCAAGCCTTCCGCGTTCCCCGCCGCTGAGATCTTTTACCCGCTTGAAGACGTCGTCCCCGATGAAGAGGAAAGCGGCGAGCAGATTCCGGACCTGCGTGTTCGTCATGGAGGGACAGGCGTCCGAGATCTCCTCCATCAGCGTCTTTTCCATGTGGAGTCCCTGCTGTTCCTGGTCATAGTAGCCGATCATGACCCTGCTGCCGGTCAGGATCGTCCCGGAGTCCGGGGAGAGCAGTCCGTTGATCAGCTTGAGGATCGTGGTCTTCCCGGTTCCGTTATCGCCGATAATAGCGACTTTTTCTCCGCGGCGGATCGTAAAATCCAGATCCGAGAAGAGCGGTTTCCCGGGGAAGGATTTGGAAAGTCCTTCGACTGTGAGCACGTCGCTGCCGCTGACGACGGCAGGAGAGAACGCGAGGCGCATCTCATCGTTTAACTCGGCGGGTTTCTCGATCACGTCCATTTTTTCGAGCATCTTTTCGCGGCTCTCGGCCCTGCGGATCGACTTCTCCCGGTTAAAGGAACGCAGCTTGGTGATCACCGCCTCCTGATGCCGGATCTCCTGCTGCTGATTCAGATAGGATTTCCACTGGATTTCGCGCATCATGGCTTTTTTCTGGGCGTAGTCGCTGTAATTTCCGGTAAAGACAGTCACGACGCCGTTTTCGACCTCAAAGATTTTTGTCGCAATCCGGTTAAGGAAATAACGGTCGTGCGCGACGACAAGGACGGCCCCTTTGTAATTTAAAAGATAATTCTCCAGCCACGTGATCGAGGCAAGGTCGAGATGGTTGACCGGCTCGTCGAGCAGAAGAATGTCCGGAGCGGAAAGCAGAAGCCTTCCGAGGGCCACGCGTGTCTTCTGTCCTCCGGAGAGCGTACGGACCTGGCGGTCAAAATCCTTCTCGTCAAATCCGAGTCCCTTGAGCACTCCGGTCACCTCGCTCTGGACAGAATAGCCGTTCTGACGTTCAAACTCTGTCGAGATCCGGTTATAGGAAACCATCAGATCCTGCAGTTTCTCTCCGGAGAGATGCTTCATCTCCTCCTCCATGGCGCGGAGCCGCTGTTCCATATCGAGGAGGGATTTTTTTTCCTCGAGAAGGACGGAGCGGATCGTGGCGTTCTCGTCCGTTTTCTGGTGCTGTTCAAGGTAACCGAGCGATTTCCCGCGCGTGATGATCACCTCGCCCTGATCCGGGGAGAGCTCTCCGATGATCAGCTTGAGGAGCGTGGTCTTCCCCGCTCCGTTGATTCCGACAATGGCTGCCTTCTCATGTTCTTCGAGATGGAACGAGGCGTTTCGGATGATTTCCTCGGTGCCGAACGCTTTTGCTATATTTTGACAGGATAAAATCATATCGTCCATTCCTTTTCTGTTTTTTGCTGAAAATTGCAGTTAACTGTTCCTATTATAATGTTTTTTTGGAAAAACACAAGCCTGTTTGCGGCGGATATTAAACGATTTGACCATGACGGAGATTGACAAAAAAAATACATTTGCTATAATAAAATCATCATAGGATGTGGAGATGAAAACGTGGAAGAACATGAAATTTCAAAAGCGGTAGTGAAGCGTCTGCCACGTTATTACAGGTATCTGGGGGATCTGATTGAGGCCAGGGTGGAACGTATTTCCTCAAATGAGCTCAGCAGAATGATGAATGTGACAGCATCGCAGATTCGTCAGGATCTGAATAACTTCGGAGGGTTCGGACAGCAGGGATACGGATATAATGTAAAATATCTCTACCAGGAAATCGGCAGGATTCTTGGTCTTGACAAAATTTACAGCATGGTGATCATTGGTGCGGGAAATCTTGGACAGGCGCTTGCGAACTATGTAAAATTTGAAAAAAGAGGGTTCTGGATCAAAGGGATCTTCGATGTAAATCCCAGGCTGAAGGGCATGACGGTCCGGGGAATTGAGATACGGATGACGGATGAGCTTCCGCAGTTTATCCGCGACAATCAGATTCAGATCGCCGCTCTTACGCTTCCAAAAGCCGGAGCGGAGGAAGTCGTTCCGATTCTGATCGAGAACGGCGTGAAAGCGATCTGGAATTTTGCTCATACCGACCTGAACGTTCCGGGGGGCGTGGTCGTTGAAAACGTCCACCTGTCCGAGAGCCTGATGCAGTTGTCCTACAATCTGAACCATACCGATCTGTAAGGAACAGTTTCCCTGGATCGGCGCGGTATACGTAAAATCACAGGGAAGGATAGGAACGAAAGGCCGGCAGTGCTCAGGGAAAACTGCCGGCTTTTTGAGTTCATGCGCAGGCCCGTGTAAGGAAGTCAGCTGCTGACGCAGCACACGGGCCGCGCGGGCGGACAGGAGGAAAAAGCACCTCCTGCCCGATTGCAGGCCCGCATGCGGAAAACAGCTGCTGACGCAGCACACGGGCCGCGCGGGCGGACAGGAGGAAAAAGCGCCTCCTGCCCGATTGCAGGCCCGCATAGGGAAAACAGCGCGAAAACTCGCAGGAGGTGTATATGGAATTTCTTGTGACGGCTGCCCAGATGAAGCAGTGTGACGAATATACGATACACAGTACAGGAATCCCCTCGATGGTTCTGATGGAACGCGCCGCGCTCGCGGTTGTGGATGAAATGGAAAGAGAAAAGCTCGATATGAGCTCGGTGCTTGTCATCTGCGGCTCGGGAAATAACGGAGGAGACGGATTTGCGATCGCGCGCCTTCTGGATGAGCGGGGGATCCGCGTGACAGCTGCTTTTGAGGGGAAGGAATCCTCGCTGACCGAGGAGACGTTCAAACAGAAAAATATCTGCGCGCGCTGCGGCATAAATCCATGCAGTAATTACAGGAACCGTGAATATACTGTAATAGTAGATGCCCTTTTCGGCGTCGGGCTTTCCAGGCCGGTGGAAGGGAAATACGCGGAGCTGATCGAATGGATGAACCGGCAGCACGCCGTGCGCGTGTCCGTCGATATCCCTTCCGGTATCTCGGCGGATACAGGCAGGATTATGGGAACGGCGCTGCGCGCCGACCTCACGGTTACGTTTGCCTATCGGAAGCTGGGACATATCCTCTATCCGGGAACGGAATACTGCGGAAAAGTCAGCCGCAGGGATATCGGGATCACCGCGGACGGACTGCGGAGCGCGGCTGCGGCGTTTACGTACGGGGAAGACGATCTGTCAAGGGCCGCGCAGCGTCATCCGCGCTCGCATAAGGGAACTTACGGAAAAGTGCTCCTCATTGCCGGAAGCAGAGGAATGGGGGGAGCGGCCGTCCTTGCGGGGCGGGCCGCGTACCGGAGCGGCTGCGGACTGGTGCGTATTTTTACTCATGAATCGAACCGGCTGATTGTTCAGAGCTGCATTCCGGAAGCCATTGTCTCCGTATGGGAAAACGAGGAAGAGCTGGAGACAAAGCTCAAGGAAGCGCTCGCGTGGTCGGATACGGCGGGGATCGGTCCCGGACTCGGACGCGGAAGGGCGCAGCGGAAAATGATCCGCTTTGTGCTTGAACATTATGAAAAGCCGCTTGTGGTGGACGCGGACGGACTGAATGAGCTTTGCTCCTGTCCTGAGCTGCTTCTGCGCACCAGGGCAAAGGTAATCCTGACCCCGCATATCGGGGAGATGGAACGCTTCTCGGGCCGGACAAAGGCGGAGATCTCGGAGGATGTCTGCGGCTGCGCGAAGGAGACCGCCGGAAGATATCATGTGATCTGCGTGCTCAAGGACGCGCGCACGGCCGTGTCGGACGGAACAAAGCTGTATGTCAACACGTCCGGGAACAGCGGAATGGCGACGGGCGGATCAGGGGATGTGCTGACCGGGCTGATCTGCGGCCTGCTGGCCCAGAAAATGCTCCCGTTTGAAGGCGCGGCCCTCGGCGTTTATGTTCACGGCCTTGCGGGTGATCTGGCAGCCGGTGAGAAAGGCGAATACGGAATGCTGGCCGGAGATATCGCGGATAAAATCGGGGAAGCAATGAAGCCGGCCGAGGACAGAACCCCTGAGAAACAGGCGTGAAAACGCGCGGGGACGGCCGGACGAAGGAGGAGGAAGATATGGTTTCACATGGCAGGGTGACCGCGTACATCCATCTGGACGCGGTCCGGTTTAATATGCGGAGCATGAAGGCAGGGCTTGCGCCGGAGACGGGAATGATCGCGGTGATCAAGGCGGATGCCTATGGGCACGGGGCCGTTCCGCTTGCCCGCGTGCTCGGGCAGGAAGCGTATGTGCGGGGATTCGCAGTCGCCGCCGTCTCCGAGGCGAAAGAGCTGAGAGCGGCGGGGATTGACCGGCCGATCCTGATTCTGGGATATACGTTTGCGCAGGACTATGAATGGATGGCAGAAAACGGAGTGCGCCCGGCCGTCTTCACCATGGAAATGGCGGAACAGTTTGCGGCGGCCGCGCGAAAAGCCGGCGTGACGGCGCCGGTTCACGCGGCGGTAGATACCGGCATGTCAAGGATCGGATTTTCCGATTCCGAGGAAAGCGTGGACCGGATCGCCGGGATTGATCAGATTCCCGGGATTTTTGTGGAAGGAATTTTTACTCATTTCGCAAAGGCGGATGAGGCTGACAAGACTTCGGCCCGGCTCCAGTACAGCCGTTTTTCGGAATTCTGCGGAAAACTGAAAAAAAAGATTGCGCATCCCCTGCTCTGCCACTGCGCGAACAGCGCGGCGATCATTGACCTGCCGCAGATGCAGATGGATCTGGTCCGGGCGGGGATCAGCATTTACGGAATTTATCCGTCCGCTGAGGTGAACCGTCTGCGTACGCCTCTGCGTCCGGTCATGGAACTAAAATCGCACGTCGTCTCCTTAAGGGAGATTGAACCCGGTGTTTCCGTCAGCTACGGAGGAACCTTCACGGCCAGGAGCCGGACCAGGATCGCGACGATTCCGGTGGGTTATGCGGACGGTTATCCGCGCAGCCTCAGCAGCCGGGGGCAGGTGCTGATCCGCGGAAAACGGGCGGACATTGTCGGGAGAGTCTGTATGGATCAGCTTATGGTGAATGTGACGGGAATGGATGTCAGCGTCCTCGATGAAGTCACGCTGCTGGGAAGGGACAAAGATGAGGAGATCACGGCGGATGAGCTCGGCGCCCTTTCCGGAAGATTTCCCTATGAGTTTGTCTGCGATATCTCAAAGCGCGTGCCGCGCGTCTACATACCCTGAGACGGGGAAGCCGCATTCTGAAAATACAGGATAAGAGAAACGCACGTGAATATACAAAGGAAAACTGGAAATACTTTGAACAGAAACGAAAAAGAAATCCTTTGTACAGGAGCGTGAGTGTTATGATGATTCGAAGAGGAGATATTTTTTACGCGGACTTAAGGCCGGTGGTGGGATCCGAACAGGGAGGGATCCGTCCGGTTCTGATCATACAGAATGACGTCGGAAACAGACACAGCCCGACTGTGATCTGCGCGGCGATCACTTCAAGGATGAACAAGGCGAAGCTGCCCACCCATGTCGCGATCGAATCCGGCAGATATCAGATTGTCAAGGATTCGGTGATCCTTCTGGAACAGCTGCGCACGATTGATAAGAAACGGCTGAAGGACAGAGTCTGCCATCTCGATGTGGAAATGCTTGAGCGGGTGGACCGCGCGCTTCAGGTCAGTCTGGAATTGATTACATAGGACGGCCGGACGGCTGCCCTGGGATCGGAAAAGACGGCTGTGACGGAAAACTGCTGTTTTCGGCCTGTCTGAACGGAACTTGACGAATGAAAAGGAAAATGATATAGTCTAGAGAAGCTGTATGTCAATTTTTGAGATAAAGAAAGGAAGCTGAGAGTTTTATGGAATGTGACAGCAGCCCTCTGGTGGGAACCGTCATATTATGTCTGCTGCTGATCCTGGACTGTATTCTGGCGGCTGCAAATTCGGCGCTCCAAAACTGCGGGGAAACTGAATTTGAGGAGGCCCTGCGCGATTCCGGGAAAGAAGCGGCGCGTCTGCAGGCCCTGAAGGACAATCCTGCGGATCTGACCCATACCTTGTGGCTGTTCCGGTCTCTGACCGGTATCTGTCTTGGATTTGCCGTCCTGTATTTCGGGCGGTATTATCCTCTCTGGGCGGTATGCCCTGCGCTGCTGGCGCTGTATTATCTTGCTGTGAATTCCGTCCCGGCCGCGCTCGGGAAAAAAAATCCGGAACGGAAGTTTCTGAAGCTGTCCGGAATCGTGGGATTTCTGCTTCACGCCGCGCTGCCGTTTACATATGTTCTCACAGGGATTACGAACGGGATTGTCCGTCTGTTCGGGGTTGATCCGGCCTCCCTTGAGACGGAAGTCACGGAAGATGAGATCATATCCATGGTCAATGAGGGACATGAGCAGGGTGTTCTTGATGAGAGAGAAGCCAAAATGATCCGGAATATTTTTGAGCTCGACGACAAGCAGGCGGAAGATATCATGACGCACAGGAAAAGCATCATCGCGATCAGCGGAACGGTAAATCTGCGCGACGCGATCTCGTTCATGGTAGAGCAGTCCGTCTCTCGTTTTCCGGTGTATGAGGAGAGCATCGACAACATCCTCGGGATCCTTCATTTCAGGGACGCCATGAAATTTCATACGATGGAGCGCTACGACGACTGGCTGATAAAGGATATCCCCGAACTTCTGCGCGCCTGCAGATTCGTTCCGAGAACGCGGGACATCGATCTTCTGTTCAAGAACATGCAGGCGGAAAAACTGCAGCTTGTGATTGTCCTTGACGAGTACGGACAGACAGCGGGACTGGTTACAATGGAAGATATCCTTGAGGAGATCGTCGGAAATATCCAGGATGAGTACGACCTGGATGAGGATTTTATACGCCCCGGGGCAGGGGGCAGCTATCTGATGGACGGAATGACGCCGCTTTCGGAGGCGGAGGAGGTTCTGGGCATCTCATTTGAGGAAGATTTTGATACGCTGAACGGTTTTCTGATCTCGCGCCTGAACCGGATCCCATCGGAGGACGAGCAGCCCGAGATCCGGGAATACGGTTACCTGTTCAAGATCATAAAAGTAGAAAACAATACGGTCAGCAGAGTGCAGATCACAAGATCAGAAGAGGATCAGGAGAACAAAGAAAAAGAAGAAAAGGAGTAACTGATTATGTCAGGACATTCAAAATTTGCGAATATCAAGCACAAAAAGGAGAAGAACGACGCGGCGAAGGGCAAGATCTTTACGATCATAGGCCGTGAGATCGCCGTCGCTGTCAAGGAGGGAGGAGCGGATCCCGCCAACAACAGCCGTCTTCGGGATGTCATTGCAAAAGCGAAAGCGAATAATATGCCGAACGATACGATCGACCGCGGGATCAAGAAAGCTTCCGGAGAGCTTGGCTCCGTCAATTATGAGCATGTCACCTACGAGGGATACGGCCCCGGAGGGATCGCGATCATCGTGGAGGCTCTGACCGAGAACAAGAACAGAACCGCTTCCAACATCCGGAACGCGTTTACAAAGGGCAGCGGAAGCATCGGCACGCAGGGCTGCGTCTCTTATATGTTCGATCAGAAAGGCCAGATCATCATAGACAAGGAAGAGTACGAGACGGACGCGGACGAGCTCATGATGATTGCTCTTGACGCGGGAGCGGAGGATTTTTCGGAGGACGAGGACAGCTATGAGATCCTGACCGATCCGGATGAGTTCAGCGCGGTGCGCCAGGCTCTGGAAGATCAGGGAATTCCGATGGCGTCCGCCGAGGTCACGATGATTCCGCAGAATTATGTGACGCTGACGGATGAGACGGCTCTGAAACAGCTGAACCGTACGCTGGATCTGCTTGACGAGGATGATGATGTGCAGGCGGTGCATACGAATCTGGAGGAATAGGATATGAATTACTATCTGACAGCGATCGAAGGGATGCCCCGGCTGCTTAACTCTGCTGGCGGAGCGCTCGGGAGCTTCAGAAAGGACCGGTATAAAGACGCGTTTCAAAAGCTGTATCTTGAAAACCAGCCGGTTCTCGAGGCGCTTGAGCAGGGATATCTGATGGTGATCGATAAGGATCAGTATCTGACCAATATGGCGGAAGCGCTGGCGGAAAGCGCGTGTGAACGCCTGGAAGCCTGCAAAAGGCGCGGCGCGAAGGAACGGCTGCAGATGGATCTGAATCTTGCGATGGCGGTCTATGTGCTTCCGATGATCCTTGAGTACAAGGGACAGTCGTCGAAACTTCTCGCTGAGAAAGCGGTTGCTTCCTGGAAAGCGCGATTTCCGAAGACCAATCTCCAGGCGGCGCAGTTTACATATATTGAGCAGGGCTTTCACAAAAAATACTGCTATATCACGACGGCTGTCTGTGAAGTGCTCGGCAGGCCGGATGACTGCTACGAACTGAATCTTCTGCGCAATTACAGGGACACCTATCTTGCCTCGCTTCCGGAAGGGGATGAGCTGATCCGCCGGTATTATGACGTGGCGCCTTCCATCGTAAAGCATATCGGACAGAGCGACTGTTCCAGAGAGATTTACCAGGATATCTGGGAGGATTATCTTCAGCCGTGTATCCGGATGATTGAGAACGGAGAACCGGAGGACTGCTGCAGACTCTATGAGGATATGGTAGTCTCGCTTGAAGAGAAATTCTTTGCGGGAAACGCGAAAATCTGAACCACAACAAAGCTGTTAAAAGTGCGGGGAATCTGCGGCCGGCGGATTTCCTGTATTTTTTTGCGCGTTCGGGGCATACTGATCAGAGATTACGAATCTTACCCCGAAGGAGTGCGTATATATGGAACAGACAGAAAACAAAACCCCGCAGAACGCGGAGACAAAAGAGCAGGAGAAAGAACAGGAAAAAGAACAGGAAAAAGAACAGGAAAAAGAACAGGAAAAAGAACAGAGAGAATCGATCAGGGAAACCGGCGATATCGCGCTGAACCGAAGGATCCATCTTCTCTCCGTGATCGGAGAGATCGAGGGCCACGAGTGCCTTCCCGGGAATTCAAAAACGACGAAATACGAGCATGTTCTGCCGAAGCTTGCAGCGATCGAGGACAGTCCGGAGATCGACGGGGTACTGATCCTTTTGAATACGGTCGGAGGAGATGTGGAGGCGGGACTCGCGATTGCGGAGATGATCGCGTCCATAAGCAAACCGACGGTCTCACTTGTACTTGGAGGCAGTCATTCCATCGGCGTCCCGATCGCTGTCTCCACGGATTATTCTTTTATTGTAAAGACCGGAACAATGGTCATTCATCCGGTGCGCATGAACGGAACGGTCATCGGCGCGCCGCAGACTTATGATTATTTCCGGCAGATGCAGGACCGGATTCTCGGATTTATCGCGGATCATTCCCGCGCGGACAGGGAGCGGCTTGAGGAATTGATGCTCGACACCGGAATGCTGACGAAGGATCTCGGTACGATCCTTGTAGGACAGGATGCTGTGGACGAAGGGCTGATCAACGAGGTCGGCGGGATCAGCGGCGCGCTGTCAAAACTTGGGGAACTGATCCGGGAAAAGAAAGCGCAGCGGTGAAAAAACCGCGAAGACTGCGGCGCCGCAGTCCGCGCGTCATGATCCCGCGAAATGGTTTTCGGGCGGATGTCCGGAAATCTCGGGGACTGCGGCGTCCGGAGACCGGAAAAAACTTCTTGTAGGTTTACTGATAGTTTGATATAATCAGTTCGGATCATTAAGAAAAATTATTTTTTATGGAGGCAACAGGACATGTCAGTTTTACAATCGATACTGCTTGGTATCGTGCAGGGAATCACAGAATTTCTCCCCGTGAGCAGTTCCGGACATCTGGCGATTCTGCAGAATATTTTTCATGTTGAGACGGATGGAGGGATGTTGTTTGACATCATGCTTCATGTGGGAACGCTGGCGGCCGTGTTCGTGGTCTACTACCGGGATATCGGAAGAATGATCGTGGAGACGCTGAAGATGTGCGCGGATATCGGTTCCAATATTCATACGTTTGCACTGAACAGGATACATAAGACAGCGCTTCCGTACAGGAAGCTCATCCACAATAATTACCGCAAATTTGTCGTGCTGATCCTGGTATCCACAATTCCGACCGGTATAATTGGCATTCTCGGAAAAGATCTGGTAGAGCAGGCGGGGAGAACGCTTCTGATCCCCGGAATCTGCCTTCTGATCACGGGAGTGCTCCTGCTGATTGCCGATACGGTTCCGGAGGGAAGGAAGATACCGCGGCATGTTTCCTGCGCGCAGGGGCTTATGATCGGAGCGGCCCAGGGTCTGGCCACTCTGCCGGGACTGTCCCGCTCGGGAACCACGATCGCGGTATGTCTCATCTGCGGTCTGGAGCGGAAATTTGCGGTGAAATATTCCTTTATCCTCTCGATTCCGGCAATACTCGGAGCGGCGGTTCTTGAGATCAAGGATGTTATCGCGGAGCCGGTCGCGGCAGGACAGATCGGGATTTACGCGCTTGGCATGGTTTTTGCCGCCGTTGTCGGGTACGTCTGCATCAAAGCGATGCTCCTGGTGGTAAAACACAAAAAATTTGTTTACTTTGCGTGCTATTGCTTTGTCGTCGGATCGGTTGCGGTGATATGCCATTTCCTGATCTGAGCGCACAGATTCCGGAAGCCGCGAAAGACAAGAAGCCGGCAGGAAGGCCGGCGCAGAAAAAAAGACAAGAGTGCTGGATTTACAGCACTCTTTGTGCGTGACAAAAGGGGAGGAAAATTTTTGGCAGCGAAAACAGAAAACAAAAACAAAACAAATGCGGGTACGCGCGCAAAGCGGACGGCTTCGGCAAAGACTCCGGCACAGGGGCAGGGTCAGAGACAGAGCCGAAGCCAGAACCAAAGCCAAAGCCAAAGCCGGGGGCAGAGTCAGGGGAGAAAGAAGACGGCTTCGGGGAAAACAGCGGGAAAACCTGCCGCCGCGGTTCGGAACGAGGGAGGAATGGGGAATCCTCAGCTTGTGAAGGAGGCGGGCGTGTGGCTGATCCTTGCGTTCTGCGTTTTTTCATTCATCAGTTATTTCGGAATCGGAGGATATATCGGAACCATGATCAGCGACGTGAGCTTCGGACTGTTTGGTTTTCCGGCGTATATTCTGCCGGCTCTGGTCTTTTTGTCCGCGGCTTTTCTGATTTCGAACAGGGCAAGCCATGCCGCGTCGATCAAATTCCTGTCCGGGCTGCTGCTGTATCTGTGTATCTGCAGCTTTATGGAACTGCTGGTGAACGGCTATCAGCCGGATGTCCGAATCGGAAGGCTTTATGCGGAAAGCGCGGCGCTTAAAATCGGCGGGGGCGCGGTCGGAGGCGCGGTCTGCAGTCTGATCTGCCCGGCATTCGGGACGATCGGCGCGGGGGTGATCCTGAGTATCCTGGTGATCATCAGTCTGGTCCTTCTCACGCAGAAGTCCCTGCTCGCGGGCGTGAGGCATCAGGGAGAACGTATGTACCGCAATGCCCGGATATCCAGGGAAAAGAGAGAGATCAGAGTGCAGGAGCGGCAGGAGGCCAGGGAGCGGGAACTTGAACAGCTCCGCCAGCAGAAAACGAGGGCGGAGGCACGGCGCGAAGACGAGACGGCATACCGGCAGGATGCGGAGAATTACACACCGTTCTCTTCAAAAGACAGGCGGCAGGAGCGGGACAGAAGCAGAGAGGAAGAAAATCCGCGTGTGCAGCCGCTGTTCGGGAAAAGAAAGAGACGCGCCGGAAGAAAGCAGGCAAGGCGTTTTCAGGAAGATTCCGGGCAGGCGGCGTGGAACAGTTCCTCCGGCAAAAGGACTCAGATCGACGTCCCGGTATTCTTTCCGTCCCAGCCAAGGACAAGCCGCCTGGAGCATAAGGTCACGGGTGTGACGATGGATACAAAGCTTGAGAGGAATCCGCTGCAGGAAAGCTTTCCGCAGGACGGTATCGTGCGTGAGATAGCTCCCGGGATTTCGGGAAAGAAAGCGAGTGTCTCCGCTTTCCCGAAGTCCAGAGAGGAGACGAAATATATCGAACTGAATCCGGAAGAGAGCGCGGATGACGTTTTTTCCGGAAAGTTTTCCGAGAGGACTGATTCTGTGGTTCAGACTGCGGAGCCGGCCGGGGGCGTACCGCGGACAGGCGGCGGCAGGAGAGCAGGATACAGGGAATCGGAAATATCGGAGGGATTTTACGAGGCTGAGGATGTGCCGTGGAACGTGACCGGCGGGTCTGCCGGCCATGCGGAGGAACATAAAAAGAAAGAGTATCAGGAAGAAGCGTACCAGGAAGAAAGATATCTGGAAGAAGCGTACCAGGAAGAAAGATATCTGGAGGAAACGAATCAGGAAGAAGAATATCCGGAAAAAACGTACCGGGACGCAGAATACCAGGAAGAAGGATATCCGGAAGAAACATACCAGGAAGAAATATACCAGGGAGAAACGGATCGGGACGCAGAATATCAGAAAAAGGAATGCCAGGAAGAAACGGATCGGGACACAGAATATCCGGAAGGAACATACCAGGACGCGGAGTATCAGAAAGAGGAATACCAGGAAGATATGTATCAGGAAGAAGAATACCGGACGGAAGACAGCTGGGAGCAGTCTCCGGTAACGCGGTACGAAGAAGCCGGAAAACGGGCAGGAGCTTCCGAAAGGACGCGTTCCGGGCAGAACGAAGCGGCGGACCCAGATGAAAAACCCGACGGCGGAAAAGCTTCGGAAAGCCAGAGAAGCGCCCCGAAAAAGAACCCGCGCTCTTCTGAATCGGAAATTCAGGAAGGGATCGCCACGGTGGAGGCGGAGATCGCGAAGACTTCGGAAACCGTAAAGCCGGAATATGTATTCCCTCCGATCGAGCTGCTTAAAAAAGGAAAATCTCAGCGCGGAAACGGCCAGGAGCAGGAGATCAAAAGGACGGCGGCCAAGCTGCAGCAGACGCTCAAAAGCTTTGGCGTCAACGTGACGGTTATGAACGCGAGCTGCGGACCGACCGTGACGCGGTACGAGCTGCAGCCGGAGCAGGGCGTGAAGGTCAGCCGCATCGTCGGCCTTGCGGACGACATCAAGCTGAATCTCGCGGCGGCGGATATCCGTATTGAGGCGCCGATCCCGGGGAAAGCGGCTGTCGGCATCGAGGTGCCGAACGCGGAGAACAGCGCCGTGATGCTGCGTGATCTGCTTGAGTCGGAGGAATTTCGGAATCATCCGTCCAGGATCGCGTTTGCGGCGGGCAAGGACATCGGCGGCAGGACGGTCGTCTCGGATATCGCGAAGATGCCGCATCTGCTGATCGCCGGCGCTACCGGTTCGGGAAAATCCGTCTGCATCAATACGCTGATCATAAGTATTCTCTACAAGGCAAAGCCTGATGAGGTAAAGCTGATCATGATCGATCCGAAGGTCGTCGAGCTGAGCGTTTACAATGGAATTCCTCATCTGTTTATCCCGGTCGTGACAGATCCGAAAAAGGCGGCCGGAGCGCTGAACTGGGGCGTCGCGGAGATGACGGACCGCTACAACAAGTTTGCCGAGATGGGCGTCCGGGATCTGAAAGGATACAATCGGAAGATCGAGTCCATCAAAGATGTGGAGGATGAAAACAAGCCGCAGAAGCTTCCGCAGATTGTTATCATCGTGGACGAGCTCGCGGATCTTATGATGGTAGCGCCCGGCGAAGTGGAGGATTCCATCTGCCGTCTGGCGCAGCTCGCCCGCGCGGCCGGAATTCATCTCGTGATCGCGACACAGAGGCCGTCCGTGAATGTCATTACCGGTCTGATCAAAGCCAATATGCCGTCCCGCATCGCGTTTTCCGTCTCTTCGAGCGTGGATTCCAGGACAATTCTCGATATGTCCGGAGCGGAGAAGCTGCTCGGCAAGGGAGATATGCTGTTTTATCCGCAGGGATATCAGAAACCGGCGCGCCTTCAGGGGGCTTTTGTCTCGGACGAGGAGGTCTCGGATGTCGTGGATTTCCTGAAGGACAGGAACATGTCAAAGAGCTACAGCGCCGAGATGGAGGCGCAGCTTGCGAAAATACAGCAGGCGTCGTCGGCCCGGGGATCGGAGGACGTCGACGCGCTGTTCGCGGAAGCCGGCAGGTTTATCATTGAAAAAGACAAGGCCTCGATCGGCATGCTGCAGAGAGTTTTCAAAATCGGGTTCAACAGGGCCGCGCGCATTATGGATCAGCTCACTGACGCGGGGGTTGTCGGACCTGAGGAAGGAACAAAGCCGCGCAAGGTTCTGATGTCGCAGGAACAGTTTGAAAATATGATGGAGAGCGGGGGCTGACGGCTTCTGTCCTTTTCCGCCGCGCTGCGGTCCGCCCGGCAGTGCGCTGCCAAAGTGCGGACCGCAATGCTTCTGTACGCGAAAGGGCGGTGCGTTGCAGAAGGAGGATGCGTATGGAATTGGATAAAAGATATTTACTGTGCTACACGGAACTGGACAGGGACAGAATCAGACGTTCCCGCCACGCGTGGTTTCTGACAGAGGCGGAGCTCCGCAGCTTCCTTGAGGAGAGAAGCGGGGAACAGAAGGCAGAGACGGAGCTGGCAGTCGAAATACTGCGCTACAGAACACTGGAATAATCTGAACAGAAAGCCGCGGACCGGAAACAGCGCCGATCCGCGGTTTTTCGGATAAGCAGAACAGAAAAAAAGAAAGACGTGATGCACCGCTTTTACACATGGAACCCGGGCCAAACCGGCCGCAAAATTATGCGGCGGAAACGCATATACCTTTTTTTAACCAGATTTTCACAATTTTCACAATTTTTGCATTAAAAACCCCATTTTTATATTTGATTATTTCTTCTTTTATGCTATAATACAAAAGAATGAATTGTTTTGTTTGCTAAAAAATTTCATGAAGGAGGAACAATCATATGTGCAATTCGTGTAAATGCCAGAACGATCGGAACGCGGATTTTGCTGAGCTGGCACCTGTGCTGGAGAAATACGCAAAAGTGCCGGGCAGTCTGATTACGATTCTGCAGCAGACACAGGACATTTACGGGTATCTTTCCCTGAACGCGATCAATTACATAGCGGAAAGAACAGGAATCATGCCGGCCAAGATCTACGGCGTGGCGACTTTTTACGCGCAGTTTCGTCTGCAGCCCGTTGGCAAGTACCTGATCATGCTCTGCAAAGGAACTGCCTGTCACGTAAACGGTTCTGACATGATTGAAGAGGCTGTCTGTGAACATCTTGGCATCAAAGACGGAGAGACGACCCCGGACGGTTTGTTTACTCTGAATAATGTTGCCTGTCTTGGCTGCTGTTCCCTGGCTCCTGTGATGATGGTGAAGAGCGCGGACGGAGAGGAAACATTCGGTAACCTGACGAAATCTTCCGTGACGAAGATTCTTGACGATTACAAGTCGCAGAATGCACAGGAGGTGGAGAAATGAAAGTTGTTGTAGGGCAGGGAAGCTGCGGTATCGCTACCGGTGCAAAGAAAACCTCGAACGAATTTGAGAAGATCGTGGCAGAAAAGAATCTGTCCGGTATCGTGATCGACAAGACAGGCTGTATCGGCACCTGTTATCTTGAACCGATCGTGGATGTTTATAATGACGAGGGCGTGCTGGAGGCAAGGTATGTGAAGTGTACGCCGGACAAGGTAGCCGAGATTGTGGACGAGCATCTGATCGGCGGAAAGCCTGTGGAAAAATATGTGATTCCGGAAGAGGACAAGACGTTCTTGTCCCAGCAGCAGAGAATCGTGCTTCGCAACTGCGGAAAGATCAATCCGGAAAAGATTGAAGAGTACGTGGCAATCGGCGGATACGAAGCGGCGAAGAAAGTCATCACCAGCATGACTCCGGACGAGGTCATCGAGGAGATCAAGATTTCCGGTCTGCGCGGGCGCGGCGGCGCGGGATTCCCCACCTGGTTTAAATGGAACGCCATCAAATCCAACAAAGGCGCGCAGAAATACATGGTCTGCAACGCGGACGAGGGCGACCCCGGCGCTTTCATGGACCGTTCCGTGCTGGAAGGCGATCCGCACTCCCTGCTGGAAGGAATGATCATCGGCGGATACGCTGCGGGCGCCACCGAAGGCATCATCTACTGCCGTGCGGAGTATCCTCTCGCGATCGCGCGTCTGGAGATTGCCATGGCGCAGGCCAGAGAAAAAGGCTTCCTGGGCAAGAATCTTTTCGGAACGAATTTCAGCTTTGATATCCGCATCAAGGCAGGCGCGGGCGCTTTTGTCTGCGGCGAGGAAACGGCGCTTATCGCCTCTCTGGAAGGCGAACGCGGCATGCCTCGTCTGAAACCGCCTTTCCCGGCGGCAAAGGGATACTGGAAGCTGCCCACCAATATCAATAACGTGGAAACCTATGCGAACGTCGCCTGGATTATCAGCAACGGCGGCCAGGCTTTTGCCGACAGAGGCGCCATCCAGTCCAAGGGCTCCAAGGTATTTGCGCTTGCCGGCAAGATCAAGAAGGGTGGTCTGGCGGAAGTTCCGATGGGCATGACGCTCAAGGAAGTAATCTACGGAATCGGCGGCGGCATCAAGAATGACAAGAAGTTCAAAGCCGTTCAGATGGGCGGACCGTCCGGCGGCTGTATTCCGGCAGAACTGATCGATACCCCGGTCACATACGAGGACATCAACAAGACCGGCGCGATCGTCGGCTCCGGCGGTATGATCGTTATGGATGAAGATACCTGTATGGTAGATATGGCCCGTTTCTTCCTGGATTTCACCAGAAAGGAATCCTGCGGCAAATGCAACT